>NZ_BAAABH010000054.1:0-13051 GCF_054767855.1 Clostridium sp. CTA-19
ACATTCTAAAGCCTCTTCTACAATTTTCACTCTTTCTTCTTCAGTATATTTTCTAATAAAATTCCCACTCATAATGCACCCCTCCATTCATTAATCCTAGTATAGTTCCATTCGAATTATGAGTCTACTTTTCCATGGGGGCCTATGAGTTGTCAATTGTCCATTGTCAAATGTCAATTATATAATTTGTTACAGCTGTGAGCCTTGAATTTAGCTTTGTCTAATTTTATATCTTCAGCTTAAATTTTACTCTCTTAAATTAAAAAGAAACTGGACCAAAGTCCAGTTTCATCCTTAACTTTTTACTGTTAACTATTAACTCTTAACTATCTAAACTCCAGTTTCCTCCATCACTGTCTAACATCTAGACAACAGCTTAGTGTTTTTTACCACTGATATTTATATGAAACATATTCTTCTTCTAAAACACGTAAAGTATATCCTTTTAAATCTATATTATATTTCTTAGCTACTTCAAAAACTTGTTGTGATACTTCATTCACTGTCATACCAAGTTGTGAAATATTCAAATTTAATACATCATCTTTATTTAAAAGAGAGTTTTTTATTATTTCATCTAATTCTTCTTTACTATAAACCCTTACAAATTCATTCCCATTAATATCTGTTTCTAAAACATTCATGTTTTCAGCAGAATATTTTGTTCCATTAGCAGCTGGAAAGCTTTGCTCATATTCTCCTCTTATATGGTCTTCATTAAACTTTGTATCATCTAAATTAAAATATCTATGGGAAACCTTTAACATTCTATCACTAGAATTTGTGTAAGTAGGGTCATCCCAAGTAGCATCAACATTATACCACTGTCCATCATCTAACTTAACCATGTTCCAAGCATGTCCAACATTACCTTCTAGATTTCCTGTAACATACTTACACTCTATTCCTACAGCTGTTAATAGTTCATGCATTGCCTTTGCATAACTTTCACAAACCCCTATTCCATCAATTAAAACTCCATATGAATTATGATCTTCTGGAACATATATTCCCTGTTCATAATTTTCCACGTCATATTCAGCATTTTCTACTATATAATCATGTATAGCTAATTCTTTTTCTGCACTACTCATATCATCAGTTATAATATTTTTTATAATATCATTAACTTTAATTTTTACTGCTGCTTTTTCCATATCCATAGTTTCTTTATCTAAAGAATACTTAAAATTTATATTTAAAATTCTTTCTGAGCTATTCATACCACCGAAAATATTTGCTTCTGCACCTGTATATCCATAGTTTATATCTGGATTTTCAATAAGAATCTCATTTATCTTTTTTAAATTATAATCATTATCATTATAATTACTTATCTTTACAATTAAATTAGTATCAAACTTTTCTAGTGCTGTTTTCAATGCAGCTTTATATTCCGCTTGTGAATTTATAACTACTGTTTCATCTCCAGTAATACTTTTTTTCTTCACAGTAGCATAAAATTCTTTTACATCGGAAACTTCCCCTTTACTTAAAACTGCTGTTAATTTTACAGTAACATCTTTTAATATTGGTCTTCTTACTTTGCCTTCACTACTTATAACTGTATTATTACTACTTGTCCACTTTATACTTACATCTTTTTCACCTTCTATAGGTAAATTCAAATTATCTGTTACATTGGACAAATCGCCTAATGTTAAATTTTCTTTTGCCCATTTAACATCTTCACTATCTGTATTAGGAATTTCTTTTGATTTTATATTCTTAATTAATTCATTTGATACAAATTTTTCGCCACCTAAAGCGATTATTTTAGTTGTATCTGTTACTTTTTCTTGTAAAATATTTAATGTTTTTTTAGTAATCTCATTGTTAGTCAAAACTATCGGTCCATTAGTATCTCCAGCCAATACTGATGCCGTTAACGAATCTACTAAATGATTATTATTTCCATTAGCTATATAAAGACTTTCTAAATCACTAGAATAAAACTTTTTAATAACTTCACCATTGGTTTCATATCTATCTTTTCCAAATATTCTTTCTGCTTTTACACTCTTTATTAAGCTTTCTGACAATAAAGTTTCTCCACCAATAGCATAAACCTTTTCTGCATCGTAAGTGACACTTTTTAATTGTGATGAAACATTGTATTTATCCTCTGCTAAAATTATTGGCATAGAATTTTTAGATGCTATTGGTGCTATAGAAAGTGCATCTGGTATAGCACTTCCTGATACCAAACAAACATTTTTACAATCACCATTTAAACTTTTATATTCTTCTAATATATTTAATGCTGTTTCGTATCTATCTCCGCCCCCTAACCTTACAGTTAATATGCCATTTAATAAAAGTTCTAATTCAACTTTATGAGAAATATTAGACTCTCCTGTTGGTATATATACTTTTTTTACATTTCTACTTTTTAACTCTTTTAAAATTTCACTATTAACTTTATCTTTTAAATCATTTAAAAGAATAGGTGCCTTTAATTCATAACCCAGTGGTGCCACTGTTAAAGAATCAACTAAATTTTTATCAGCAGCTGGTGCTAGAATAGCTTTATTTATATTTAAAGAATTATTTTTATAAAATTCTTCTGCTACTTTAATTGAAGTTTCTATTCTATTTTCTCCTGCTAATCTTATAACTTCACCCTCATTATCTACAGCTAAAACAGGAATAGTAGTTAAAGATAACATACCTGCAATGCAAAAACTTAATAACCTTTTACTTTTTAATATCATAAAATCTTTCCCCTTTATATAATAAGTATTTTAAATTCACAATAACCTAATTATTATATCGTAAATTTATACTAAAATTTTACACTATAACAATATAACACCTTACAAAAATTAAAAATTAAGTTTTAACTTATTACTAAAAGCTTTTTATTCTCAAGACAATTGAACAAATTTATAAATTCCTACTAAATTAAGATAACTTTTAAATATTATTAAAATTAAAACAACACCTTAAATATTTAAGATGTTGTTTTAATAATTATTCTATCCAGTTATATTGTTGAACTCTATTATTATTTTGCATAAGATATGCTGGAACATAGCCTTGATTTGGTAGTTCATATACATTTCCTGAACTTAAACCTACTGCATATACCATTGACCATTCTAAATCTTGTGGTGCAGCAAAACAGATAAAATCTTCCTCTGGTATTCCCCAATGTTTTACTATCTCTTTCCAATTGTTATTATTACTATCTTCTATTATTCCAACAGTATGTCCTTCTTCTAAAAACTTCTTAACAAGATTTACATTTGCTATTAAAAGCGCTCTTGCCTCATCTGCTGTTATAACTTGATTTTGAGATTCTTCTTTTTCTTCAATTTTTTCATCTACTTGAGATTCTTTATTTTCCTCTTTATTTTCATCTGATTCTTTTACTATCTCTATTTCTTCTTCATATTGTGGTTGCTCTACTATATTTTCATCTATTTGGTTTTCTTTTTGAATTTCTTCTTGATTTTCTTCGATGTCATTACAGACACTAATATTCGTTTTTTCTGTATTGTTATTGTTAGTGTTACTTTCCACCTTTAATTCTTCATTAACCTTAGTATCATTTCTCTTTTCCGTACTTATAGTTACAGTATTAGTTTCTTTATTTTTAGCATTTTTTGTTGGATATGCACATCCAAGTAATGTTAAAGCACAAAGTAAAATTGATATAATCTTTTTAAAATTCATAGTATAATTCCTCCTGAAATAAATCCAAAATAATCTTTTGATTAATATAAATAAATTAATTTTTTAATATAATAAAAATATTCATGCTCACATTTTATAATTTTTTTAACTACCTTCTTTTCTATAAATTTAAGTACACTTTTACTAAGCTAAAATAATACACAACGTTTAATAAAAAACTATTCTTTCCATTTATATTCTTTTGCAATTTCCCCATTTTCCATAAAATATGCTGATGTATAACCTTGAGTTGATATACTATATACATTCTTTGAACTCATTCCAATAGCATAGTTTCTTACTGCATGTGTATCACTTTTTAATATAAAATACATAAATTCCTCTTGTGGAATGTCCCAATGTTTTGAAATATCACACCACCCCATACTAGGATCATATTCTACCTTCTCCATAAGATATCCACTATTTAAGTTTTGCCCTACAAGTCTTAAATCTGCAACTCTTATAAGTTCTTTTGCACTTTCTTCTGTTATTGGTTCATTTTTAGGTTTTGATACATCTTCATTTGATGTTTTTTCTTCTGTTATTGTTTCTTCTTGTATTGTTTGTTGTTGCTTATTTTCTACTGCAACATTTTCTTTTTGTGAAACGTTTTCTTTATCTTCACTAGCTGAATTCTTTTTTTCATCTTCCTTTTTAGTTTCTTCTTTTACTTTATTATCGTCTTTTTTCTCAGTACTTTCAGTTTTAGGTTTAGTTTCTTCTTTTTTATTTTCTTCCTTTGAAGAACTACATCCCACCAATGTTAAAGTACACATTAAAATTAATAAACCCTTTTTAAAATTCATTGTATAATACCTCCAAAATTAACTATTCTTGTTTTAACATTAATGTATAAAATAGTATATATTTGTTTTATGTTTTTAAATTATTTTTTACTTTTATATGTTTTTTGTAATATATTAGAGTTTTTTATTTAAAAAGCTCCAAAATGAAACATAAATTTAATAAATTCTTCTTTAAATGTACACTTAAAATTAATTTCAACATCATTGTACTGCTAATATGTAAAATAGTACATAGTTTTTTAAAAACTGTAACTATTTTGTAATTTAAGACTTTAATACAATAAAGTTCTTTGTAATTTGTTGTAAAACAAGTGAAATTAATTCCATAAAAAAAGACTATCTAATCTAACTTTTCTAGATTAAATAGCCTTACGTTATAAAGTAATTTTCAATTATCATATTTCTTATATCCAACTTTCTTTATTATTATTGTATTAATTTTCTTCCATCAACTAATATGCCTATAAATAATATTTTTAAAATCTCTATTGATAAATATACCAATTATTTTTATAATTGGATTAAATAAAATATTAAAAGACAATCATAGATTTCTCTATCATTGCCTTTTGCTATATTTAACTTTAGTCTATATTTCTTTTAACTCATTTATCTTCTCTTCTAATTGAGCAAGCTTGTCTTTACTTTCTTCATTTACCAACTCTTGCTGTTCCTTTGATAATTCATCAAAATATTCTTTAGTCTTTATTATCACTTCTTCATCTTTTAGGTTAACATCACTTAATTCTGGTAATACACTTATTTTATCTGTTACAAATCTTGCTGCACCTTCATCTATAATATATCTTTGTATTCCTTCAACTGTTTTTATTTTTTCCATATCTTCCATAAGATTTTTGAAATCTAATACTACCTTCATATATCCATTTTCAAAATATTTACCTAAGTTTACATTTTTCAATACTTTAATTTTAGCCCCATATTCTATTGCATCATGAAATCCTACTTCATCAATCTTGTTAGGGTGCCACAATTTTGAAGAATCAAATTGCTCTATAGTATTTGCTGAATATATTACTTCATTTTGTATATCTTCTATTGTTTTTAAACTTTCACTTTTGATTTCTTTTAAATTAAAATAGTTTTCACTTAAAAAGTCCCTCACATCACAAAATCCATGAAAATATTTATACATTATTTTTTCAAATTCTCTTACATTAGATGTACTAACTACCTCATTGAATATATTTATACTTGTTTCTTCTTGTGAAATATACTCTTTTTCTACTTTTTCACTTTCCTTCTTATTATGACTTCTTACTGCAAAATATATTTTTCCTCCTTCTTTTTTTAATTGCTCAAAATCTTTTATAATTACCTCTTCTTCATCATACACCATTATTGAGTTTATAGATTTTTCATCATCAAACGATGAATATATTTCTACTACATCATCTTTCTTTAGACCAGTAATTTTTATTACACCACAACCATTACTATTATTTATTATTGTTATATTCTCTGCAAGTAGTGGTATGCTTATTGTTTCTTCGCTTACTATTACTATTCTTATTACTTCTTCTGCTTTATTTCCTGCTGCATCTTTTGCATTATAGTGTACTTCATAAGTTCCTGCTATTTCTGTATCTATTTTTTCTATTTCTTTCTCATCTTTTGTGTATGTTATTTCTGCTTTTAAATCTTTATCTTTATTATCTGTAATTGTTACGCCTTCTTCTTTATAATCAGCTCCATTTTCTATTATTATAGTTGTATTTCCCTTTAATTTTATTATTGGTGCCTCTTCATCTACTGTAATTCCATTTCTTAACTCATCTAATTTTTTTTCTAAACTATTAAGTTTATTTTTACTTTTTTCATTTACTAACTCTTGCTGTTCCTTTGATAATTCATCAAAGGATTTTCTAGCATCATTTATTACTTCTTCATCTTTTAAGTTAACATTATTTAATTCTGGTAATGAGTTTATTTTATCTGTTCCAAATCTTGCTGCACCTGCATCTATAATATATCTTTGTATTCCTTCAACTGTTTCAAGTTTTTTTCTGTCTTCATGTGGATTTTTAAATTCTAATACTACCTTCTTGTACCCATCTTCAAAATATTTATCTAAATTTACATTCTTTAATATATTAACTTCATTTCCATATTCTATAGCCTCATAAAACTTTCTTTTATCAATATTCTCATAATCCCATGATCTTGAAAAATCAAAATCCCATACAATATTTGCTGGATGTATTACTTTATCTTGTATATCTTTTATTGTTTTTAAATCTTTCTTTTTTATTTCTTTTAAATTAAAATAGTCTTCATATAAAAACTTTTTCATACAATAAATTCCATCACGATATTTATACATTGTTTTTTTAAATTGTTTTAAATCAGATGTTTGAATTATTTCATTGAATATATTTTTACTTGTATCTTCTTGCGAAATATATTCTTTTTCTATCCTTTCACTTTCCTCTTTATCATTACTTGTTAATGTAATACATATTCTTCCTCCATCTTTTTCTAATCCATTAATACCTGATACAATTACTTCGTCATTATACGCATTTGTCACTGCTATAGGTGCCTCATCTTTAATTGACAAGTATATTTTCACTGTATCATTTCTCTGTAAACCAGTAACTTTTACTACACCACAACCATCACTATTATTAATTACTGTTATATTTTCCACCAATGGTGATCTACTTATTGTTTCTTCACTTACTATTACAGTTCTTATTACCTCTTTTGCTTTATTTTCTGCTTCATCCTTTACGTTATAATGTACTTTATATATTCCCCCTATTTTTGTATCTATTTTTTCTACTTCTTCCCCATCTTTTGTGTATGTTATTTCTACTTTTAAATCTTTATCTTTATTATCTATAATTGTTACTCCCTCTTCTTTATACGTTCCTCCATTTTCTATTGTTATAGTTAACTTTCCTTTTAACCTTATTATTGGTGCTTCTGTATCTACTTCAATTTTACCTTTTAACTCATCTAATTCTTTTTCTAAATTATTAAGCTTTTTTTCACTTTCTTTATTTACTAAGTCTTTCTGCTCCTTCGATAATTCATCAAAAGATTCTCTAGCATCAATTATTTCTTCTTGATTTTCTAAACTAACATTATCTAGTTCGGGCAATGTATTTATTTCGTCTGTTACAAATCTTGCTGCACCTGCATCTATAATAAACTTTTGTATTCCTTCCACTGTTTTAAACTTTTCTTTATCTTCATGTGGATTTTCAAATTCTGATAATACCTTCATATATCCATTTTCAAAGTGCTTATCTAAATTAACATTTTTTATCACATTATTTGTATAACCATATTTTATCTCATTACGAAAATCTATTTCATCAATATTTTTAGAATCCCATACTCTTATAAAATCAAAGTTCCATACAAAGTTTACTGGATATATTATTTCATTTTGTATATCTTCTATCGTTTTTAAACTGTCCTTTTTAATTTTTTTTAAATTAAAATAATTTTCATATAAATAGCCTCTAACGTCATCAAATATCAAATGACCTTCATATTTTTCCATTACATCTCTAAGTTCTACTATACTAGATGTGTTTATTATGTCATTTACTATAATATCACTTGTTTTCTCCTTTGAAATGTATTCCTTTTCTACTTTTCTACTTTCCTTTTTATCTTTACTAGTTACAGTAACATATATCTTACCACCTTCTTTGTCTAGTTTTTTAACATTTCTTATAACTACTACTGCTTCTTCATCATATATATTTTCCCATCCTATATACTCATCATCTGTAGATGAGGAATATACTTTTACAATTCCATCTTCATGTAAACCTGTAATTTTTACTACACTATAACCATTGCTATTATTTATTACTGTTATATTTTCTTCAAGTGGAGCTTCGCTTATTGAACTACTTTTATCTATTTCTTCTTTTACTATTACTGTTCTTATTACTTCTTTTGCTTTATTTCCTGCTGCATCTTTTACGTTATAATGTACTTTATAAGTTCCCCCTATTTTTGTATCTATTTTTTCTACTTTTTCTCCATCTTTTGTATATGTTATTTCTGCTTTTAAATTTTTATCTTTATTATCTGTAATCGTTACTCCTTCTTCTTTATATTCTCCTCCATTTTCTATTGTTATAGTTGATTTTCCTTTTAATTTTATTATTGGTGCTTCTGTATCAGAATTGCTTCCACTACCAGAGCTTCCTCCTGATGAACCTCCACTACTTGGTGAAGTTATCGTTCCTACATTATTTTTTCCACTTGAAATTACATCTTTATTTCCTTCTAATTTATCTATCTTACCTTTTTCTGTATCAATTTTTATATCTGTTACATTTTTATCTATTTTTACGGTCTTAATTTTACCATTGTTTTCAATTTTAGAACCTTTAGAGTTTTCATTCATCTCTAATTTTTCTATTTCTGACTTCTCAATTAATTTTAAATTTGCTTCTTTACCATCTATAATAACTTCTGATATTTTTCCTGATACTGAAAGCTTTGTTTTATCTCCAACAGTTATTTTAGATATTTTTCCTTTTTCTATATTAGCTATAGCTGCTCCATTTATATCGTTTACAGTTATATCTTTTACTTTACCTTTATTTAAAAATGTGCCATCTTTTATATCATCTATTATTACTTTCCCTTGTAAATCACCGTTATTTATAACATCACCATTAGGCATATCTATTGTTATATTTCCAGTATGTGCTTCATTTAACTCTACAGTAATTTCTTTATTTGTTTTCATTTTATAATTTTCAGTTACTTTTTCTTTAGGTTTAAACCTTATTAAATCTTTATTTTCAGCTCTTGCAATGGCTTTTTTAAATTCATCTAAAGTAGTTACATCTATTGCCCTAACTACTTTTAATACATCATAGATTTCTTCTATAGTTTTATGATTTATCCCATGCCCTACTCGCATTATTGTTTGAATTTGTTTTGAGCTCAAAAACTCCTTCTGACCTTTGCTAAGTTCATTACCTATAAGCATAACTGGAGAACTTTCTTTTGCTGCTAATGGACCTGCCGATAAAGCATCAACTAATTGGTTTTCTTGAATAGAACCATCTTTTGTAAGATATATGTTCTTTATATCTTTAGATTCATAAAATTCTTTTAATACCTTTGCATTAGTTTCTAATCTATTTTCTCCACCTAATCTTTTTGCATTTAATGATATTTCTATATTATTAGATATTACAGATTGTCCACCAATTACATATGTTTCATTTGTTTTATTTTCTTTTATAAAATTCTCTACACCTTTTAGGCTATTTCCATCAGATAATACTATAGCCATATCATTTTCTGAGGCTGGAGCTGCAATACTCATGGCATCTGCCAATCTTCCATCCATACCATTTACAATAGCTACTGATTTTATATCTAAAACCTTAGCAACATTTAATGAAGTCTCATATCTATCATTTCCTGATAATCTTTCAACTTTAATTCCCATGTCACTTAAAGTTTTTTCAACATTTTTAGATACTACATTATTTCCACCAACTATAGTTATATTGTTAACACCCAGTCTAACTAATTCTTCCTTAGTTGCTTCTGTCAAATTATCTTTTTCCGTTAATAAAATTGGTGCATTTTTCATTTTTGCATATGGAGTAGCAGCTAATGCATCTACTAATGCTGTAGAATTAACTAAAATTGCATTTTCAGAAGTTTCCCAACCTTCTTTACTTACAGCTACTGCTGATTCATATCTAGTTTCTCCTGCTAGTATTTTTTCTTTAATAGTTTTATTAGATTCAACAGCAAATACTGTCGTTCCTAACGCTGTAACACTTGCCCCTATTAAAAGAGCAGAAATAATTTTTGATTTTCTTTTCATTTTTTAACCTCTCCCATTTCCCCTTTTATTTTTATAAGCATTTTATATATATTAAAAAATTCACTTAATATTTTAATAATATTTACTACATTTAGAATTATAGTGCATACTAAAATGATTGTAAATTCCATTTATTACTTTTTGTTTATTATATGTTAATTAATATTATAAATGTAATTTTTTTAAATATAATTAAATATAAATAAAATTTGAAAATTATTTCTCAAGTTTTTATTTAGGCTCATATATTAAATAATTTTTACTAATAAAAAAAGACTATCTAATCTAACTTTTCTAGATTAAATAGCCTTACGTTATAAAGTAATTCTCAATTATCATATTTCTTATATCCAACTTTCTTTATTATTATTGTATTAATTTTCTTCCATCAACTAATATGCCTATAAATAGTATTTTTAAAATTTCTATTGATAAATCTAAAAATTTTTTCACTAATTTTCCACCTTTCTTTTATTAATCTAATTATATTTATTTTCATTAAGCTTAAAAGTTTTTTGTACTATGTTATTTTAATTATTGTGCTAACTTTCTTCCATCTACCAATACCCCTATAAACATTACTCTTACTATTTCCATTGCTATTTTTGTTACTTTTTTCATTCATCTCTCCACCTTTCCTCTTGTTGATTTAATTATATTCCCTTTGCTTTAAACTAAAAATTTATTTGGATTAAAATTAAATTTCATCTTTGTAATGTTTCCTTATATTAATGTAATAACTTTCTTCCGTCTACCAATACCCCTATAAATAATACTTTTAAAACTTCCATTGTAGCCTTTGATGCTTTTTTCATAATTAACTCAACCTTTCCTTTTGTTAATATAATTATATTTTCTAAATCTTAATAGCAAATAACCGTAATCTTAACTAAACATTAACTTAAAAAAAATTACATTTTTTAGTTAAGAGTTACTATTGAATAATTAATAGTTTTGGTTATTACTACTCACTTTGCTCCTAGTAATTCTCAACGTATTTTTAAAATTTAGTTCTGTTAACAAAATCTAAGTAATCAATTCCTCCAAGTTCTACCTCCATCACAAGAGGGACAGGTTCATTTGTGGCTACTTTCTTCGTTTAAATTGTAGATTCCACAATTGCTGTATTCCCATAATAAGACAAATAAAGAACCAGTACCTAACTGGTACGCTGCTTTGCAGCTCAAGTACTGGTTCTTTCCTCTGTAAATTATTTTATCTAGCCTTTTTATTGAGTACTAGAGTTTTTTATGGTACTACAACCTAAGTGAACCTGTCCTTCTTGTTACGGCTGTGAACTTTGAATATATCTTTAGTTTGTTTTATATCTTCAGCTTAAATTTTACTCCCTTAAATTAAAAAGAAACTGGTGATCCAGTTTCATCCTGAACTCTTAACTATTAATTATTAACTCTTAATTATTTAAGGGACTGGCTAACTTTTTTTATTTACAGTAATTAAATTGTAAGAGCTACTTTCTATTTTATGGGTATACACCATTCGTGCCTGTCCCATTTGTTACGGCTGCGAACCTTGAATATATCTTCAGTTAGTTTAATCTCCCAAACTCAAATTTTACTCCTTCTAATTCAAAAGAAACTGGCAGCCCAGTTTCATCCTGAACTCTTAACTTTTAACTATTAACTCTTAACTAACTAAACTCCAGTTTCCTCCATCATTGTCAAATGTCAATTGTTAATTCTTTCAAGTTGTTCATTGTCAATTACAAAAGCCAACCTCTTATTAGAGATTGGCTTTTTTATTATTGTTTTTTATCTTTTACTTTATTAACTTCATCTAAACTTACTTCTAATGTTTCAGCTATGGTTTCAGCATCCATACCTTTTTTCAACATTAACCCTATTGCTTTTTCCATACCCTTTTCTATTCCTTTTTCTATTCCTTTTTCTATTCCTTTTTCTATTCCCTTTTTTTCAACTTCTGGATCATATAATGTTTTTGTCATTGTAATCACCTCTTCTTCTATTCTTTCATCTTTAAAGTAATTTCTATTTAAATATTCAATTAGGTTTTGTATTGCAAGTAACATTTTATGAAAATCTTGATGTAATATCTCATTTTCTTGCAACAATTCTTGTGATTCTTTAGCTATTTTTGATGCTATTCCTCTTGCCTGTAGTGATAGTTCTTTTATTCTATTTATATCATTTTTTCTTTGTGCTTTGTCTAACTCTTTTCTTAGATTAAATAATTGTAGTGGTAGTAATGGGTACATCTTCTTCTCTATAAGTTCTTCATCAGTGTACTCCCAATATTTCATTACTGGCACTGTATATATTATTTTTTGATTATCAGAGAAAATTATTCTTAATTTTAGTATGTCTTCTATTTCTCTATTTTCTTCAAAGAATATTACCCTTTGTCTTGGAAAATATATTGTTTTTATATCATGTTTAGTATTCTTATTTTGATTGTTTGTATTTAAATCTTCTTTTCCTTTGTTAAATCCATATTCAAACATCCTAATAACCATTGTATTATCATTTTTAGTTTGAAATTCTATATGGTAGTTCACTTTACTGTCATCTTGGTTTAACATGTTAAAAAACACATCACCTCTAATTATGTTTAGGTCACTATCCACAAACTCATTATTACTTACAGAAATTTTCACTTCATCAACATTAAAGTTTTCATTAAATACTCCATTTAATAATTTAATTAATACCTTTTCTGATGTTGAAAATAAGTATTTTAA
>NZ_BAAABH010000055.1:0-12111 GCF_054767855.1 Clostridium sp. CTA-19
ATGGAAAACATGCTTTGGTACGCCTGTCCTTCTTGTTACGGCTGTAGACTTTGAATATAGCTTTTGTTTAGTTTTATATCTTAAACTGAAATTTTACTCCCTTAAATTCAAAGAAACTGGTAGTCCAGTTTCCTCCATAATTGTCAATTCTCCATTGTCAAATGTCAATTCCTAATTGATTGCCCTTTGTCCATTGTTAATTTCTAAAAAGCTATCTAAAACTCCTAAACAAGCAACTATTTAAAATTCTACTTCCATCACAAGAGGGACAGGTTCATTTTTGGATAGTTTCTTTGTTTTAGCTGTAGATTCCACAAATGCTGTATTCCCATCACCTAATAAGCAAAGAACCAGTACCCGATACTTTGGTTTTAGTGAATAATCTAAATAAGTAATTGTTCACAGTATTGCTCCATCATGAATGGAACTTTTTCAGTTAAAAATTAATAGGGAGCAGTTAATAGTTGTGGTTATTACTACTCATTTTATTCCTAGTAATGCTAAACGTAGTTTTATCTAAAATATTTTTGTTTCTAGTAATTCTAAGTCATTTATTATTATTTTTTTAGTACCTATAAGTTTTATTATATTTTCATCTTCTAATAAGGCTAATTTTCTGCTCAATGTTTCTCTTGCTATTCCACAGTAATTAGCCATTCCCTCTCTATTAAGTGGTAAATTTATTTCTATCTTCATATTAGTTTTCTTTCCATATTTCGCTGAAAACTCTAAGAGCATACAACATATTCTTGCTTCTGGACTGTTATTTGATAGATTTTTTGATAAATTTTCTACCTCTATTAATCTTTTGTTTAGTTCAGAAAGAAGTTTTAAACAAATTGAAGGATTCGAAAATAATATTTCTTTTAAGTCATTTCTTGAAATTGTACATAATTCAGTATTTTTAATAGCAATTGCAGATACATTGCTTTCAGAAGTTTCTCCTAATATATTACTCTCTCCAAGAAAATCTCCAACACTTAATATGTTTAATATTTGTTCTTTTCCAGAAGCAGTATTTTTACTTAATTTAACCATTCCTTCACTTATAATAAATAATTTTGAAACTTTATCCCTTTCTAAAAATAAGCTTTCTCCTTTTTCTAAGCTCATATGCTTTCTTATATCTATTATCCTATCTAATTCTTCTTTAGAAAGAGATTCAAATATAGGTATTTCCTTTGCATATAATTTACTTGCACACTTTTCACAGCAAAAATCACAATCCAAAATAAACACCTCCTAATAAAAATTGCACACTTAATTCATATTTCAAAATACAAAAAGTATTAATATATTTATAAACATATTAATACTTTTTATTATAAACTAATAGAATATATTTTATTACTTGCAATCCTCAGGAGTAAAACTACAATATCCTATGTTATCACATTTTATTTTCATTTCATCCCACTTAGTTTCACTTTTAATACTTTCTAAAGCTGTGGGATATAATATGTAATTTTCTTTAAAGATATGATCCTTTAATTCAAAACAAATATCATTTGAAAGTTTTTTCAGTTTCATTTTATATTCATTAAAATCCATATCATAAACTGATTCACTTAACTTTTTTAATTCCTTTTTCTTTTTTCTTAACTCTTCATGTTCAAGTCTCATTATTCTAGTTGGTCCAGTAACTTCTCTTACTTCAAGTTCTGGAAATAAGACATCTTCCTCTCTTTTATGATGTAGTTCAGCATCTAATATATTATCAATTAATTTAGTTACCTTTTCAAATTCTACTCTATTTTTATTAAAACTGCCCATGTCTAGTATTGTTTTTGTTACTTCATCTAGTTCTCTTAAAAAACTTAAAATCAATTCATGCTCCTCTATTAATGTATATAAAACATGTCCTTTTGATATATTACTTTGTAATTTTTCAAGTTCATCTTTCAAAACCATCATATGAATTTCGCATAGATGCCTTAACTCACTAGGATTCATCCCCTCTTCTATTAAACTTTGTTCTGCTATAGACAGTTCTAGAGGTGTTATTGACTTAACTAAATTTAATCCCTTTTCTTTTAATTCTTCTGTTATTCCATATTTATTTAACTCTTTTAAAACAATAGTCAATTCCTTTATTTTTTCTTCATTAGCAGCTTTGCTTGCTCCTATATTTAATATAATTGTGTTGTTTTTCAATTTAACCACCCCTTATTTATACCTTTTAAATAAAATATTATTCTCTTTATGAATATGAATAAATAAATCTTTTTCAAGTTCATGCAATTTTGAATATAATAATTCAAAACTTGTACATGCCCATTCTGGAACAGTATATCCATCTGTAATAGTATCTAATTCTTTGATTATATCTCCAGCTACTTCATGTTCTTCTATAAAACTTTGTATTTCTTCTATTAACTGTTCTCTTTCATTCTTATTAATTACTTTTCCAAGTTCAATTATTTTTGGAAACAACTCTTTTTCTTCCTTTATTAAATGTTCTTCCAATTCAAATTTTAGTGTTCCAAAAAGCTTATTAACTCTCTTTAAAACTTCTGGTAAATGATTATAATGAACTTTAAATACTTTTAATAACAAAGGACTAATATCATTTAATAATTCAAAGGTTTTAGTGTGATGAACATTTATTATATGATTGATTAATTCTTCTGAAGATTTTTCATTCCAGTTTACATATGAAGAATTATTAGCTACAAATTTATCAAATTCTATATTTACATTTTTAATAAACTTATCTACATCAATTCCTTTTTCTTTTAATGCAACCTCTAAATTTTTATTTCCACCACAACAATAATCTAATTGCATATTATTAAATTTCTCTACAATTCCTGGATAAATGATAACACATTCACTTAAACTTAAATTTTTATTTATTTTTCTATTTTCATTTATATTTTTTATCATATTAATTTCCTCCAAAATTTTTAATTTTTATTATAGAATCTTTTAAAACTAAATTCAAAACTTTTACTCTGTGTTTATGACTAAATTATATATAAAACAAAAAAATAAAAATGTGATTGTAATCAAGTTTTTTAATAAATATATTTGAATTCTAAAACTATTAAAATTTCTACTAAGATTGTCACACTAATTTTATAAATGAATATTATTAATTATGTTACCAGTAACTATATGTATCAGTTCAATATAATATAGTTCACACTCATAAAAATATCAATTTTTAGAGAATAAATTGAATATTTATTTAATTGCGCAAAACTTAATGTTATAATTAGGAAATGATTGCACTATGGGATTATAAGATGAATTTTTAAATTGTGCATTTATCAAATGAGGAAATTTAAGGTTAACATCATACTAATAGTTGATAACTTATTTTAATTAATAGTTGTGTTTATTATTACTCACTAATAATGCTAACCGTATTTTTTATAAAATAAATTTAAAACAAGGAGAAATATAATGAGATTTTTAAATCCAATGATAGTTGTTTCGGATATGGAAAAGTCAAAACAATTTTACTATGAAGTGCTTGGTTTAGAAGTTGTTGTTGATTTTGGTGCAAATGTAACTTTAACAGGTGGGATTGCATTACAAACAAAAGATACTTGGTCGAATTTTATTCACAAACAAAATAGTGAATTTTTTTTTGGTGGAAATGTAGCAGAGTTATATTTTGAAGAGGATGATTTTAATGGCTTTATTCAAAAAATAAATAGCATTGAAGGTATTAACTATGTTCATACTATTGTAGAACATTCTTGGGGACAGCGTGTTATTCGTTTTTATGATCCTGATAAACATATTATTGAAGTAGGAGAAAATATTACAATGGTTGTCAAAAGATTTTTAAATAGTGGTCTATCAATTGAAGAAACTGCTATCAGAATGGATGTATCCGTTGATTATATAAAATCTTGCTTAGAGTAGATTATGAGCATAACCTATGTACAATCTTCTTAAAATACGAATTAAGGGAAGTCAAATGACTTCCCTTAAAAATATATACTTTCAACACAATCTTAAAACATAGCCAAATTTTAAAATTATTAAAGTCTTTACTAAGATTTTGATAGTAATTTTATAAATGAATAATATTAGAAATAAATATTATAATAATTTTCCTTTATATAATAATATGTACTTAAATCTTATATTATAATTAACATGAAATCTAGTATTTTTTCATTTCATGCGATGTCACAATTGCACTTATTGTACCTAGTGTTCCTAAAGTTAGTAATACTTTTGATGAAGAAATTCTTCCTAGTGTTAAACATCCTACACCTATTGCTGCTGATAAAACTCTACTCAATTTTAATCCTGATTTTGTAGGTTTAGGAATATCCATCTCAATACCAACTGCATTATTGACCTTACTAAATGTTGAATTCAATTTTTCAATCATAGTTATATCTCCTTTCTAAATAAATTAATTTAAAATCAAATTTATCATTGGGTTAATAAGCAGTAAAAAACTTAGACAAAGAATTCTAATACTATGTTTTTTCCTCTTATAAATCATATATATCCCAACAAGAAACAAACTTGCAGAAACTATAACTGAAATATAACTTAAAATTGTTATAGTACTAGCACTTAAATGAATAATAGAAATTTGTGTTGGAATAGAAAATAGAAATTTGTTTAATAAAGCTTTCATTACTAATATCCTCCAAATTTAATTTATATTAAAGATTTTATTAATTGAACTATCTAACAAAAATTCAAAAATTTCATATTTGTTATAGCCAAAGTCTTTTTCCATAGTTGCTGTAAATAATAATGTACTAATAATTCCATATGCTTTTTCTTTTGGAATTTTTAAGCTTAATCTCGAATTTTCTAAAGCATCACTAAAGAAATTCTCATTATTTTTTTTAAGATACTCAATACTTTCTTTAGGTAACTTATTTAAAAATAAAATGTAATCTGAGTTGTTAAAATCATATAGTCTAGGATGTTTAGCATATTCTTTGAAAAGCCATTTAAGTGCTTCTTTAAATCCATCAATGCCTAAGTTAGATTGAATAATTTGATTCCACTTATTTTTTAATTCATTTTGAATCATAGAAAATACTTCAACAAATAGTTCTTCTTTAGTTTCATATAAACGGTAAAATGAACCTGTAGAAATTCCTATTTCCTTTGTTAGGGAAGCAATACTTGTCATTTTGTAACCATTGTTTCTCCAGCTATATTCGCAAGCTTTTCTTAAACTATTTTTTAACTTTTTAATATCCTCATCTGAAAAATTTTTAGCCATTCTATATCCCCTTTCATAATTATGAATTGCTCATTCATTACACTTATGAATATTTTATATATTTTATTCATGAATATATATTATATTATATTCATGATAATGTCAATATTATACTTCATTCGAAAATTATTCTCTTAAATTTAGTATCTTTAATTATAGGATTCCAAACTGAAATTTTAACTTATTCACCTATTCAACATATTTTTAATGGCAATTATAACTTTAAGCTAGTTATGATTTTTAGTTGTAACTTAGAAATCCTATAGTATTCAATAAAACATAGTTTCAATTATCACAACTTTATTTTTGTTTTTTTATATAAATTGAATTTTAAACATATTAAAAATACCTATATCCAACAGATATAGGTATTCTTAAATTTAAATAGCCGATAATAATAATACTTATCCCCTATTTTACTATCCAGTTTTATTTTATTAACTTCTTCACTATCTATATAAAACAACACTAGTATCTTCAAAAATAGATATAGCTTTTCTAAGTAATTAGCTTATATAGTTTCTATTTCAACCTGTATTGCTGTAGCCCCTTCAAGTTGAATCCAATTTAAATTTGCTTTAAATTCTAAACCAACCTTATCTAAATTACATATATTTTCAACAACATAAGCACCATTATTTTCAACATATTTATCTATTACAACATGGTCCTTTCCATGTTGTATTCCCCCTAAATCAATTCCTATTAATTTTACATTATAATCTAATAATTTATCTACAATCTTATTAGTTAAATATGGCCTTGTATCAGAATTAAAATATTCTTCACTTCCGTATCCATACTTTTCTAAATATCCTGTTCTGAAAATTATAAAAGAGTTTTCTTTAATAGATATACTATCTATTACGTTAATATCTATAACTTCTATATTTCTAACATCTATTATTTGCGTCTCTATTTCTGATGGCAATTCTATATTTGTTAGATTATAGCAATCTATATGTGTTCCTATATGCTGTCTTTGATGTGCTGGTTGTGAATCACCCCATTTTAGTATTTTATCTGGAATATTAAATTCTTTTAAATGTAAATTCATATTATATATCTCCCTTTGATTTTATTATTTCTTCTAAATAGTTATTAAACTTTATTAAGAAATTAGCTACAACTTCTTGTTCTTTTTCTGATACATCTTTAAAAAAGATATCATTTCGTTCTTCCCATTCTTTATGCTTTATCTCATGATGTTTATATAATTTTTTACCTAAGTCTGTTAATTTAAAATATATTTCCTTATCATTATTAGGTTTTTTATATGTTTCTATCAGCTTAGCATTTATAAGCTTTTTACTAATCTTGCTTATTGCCCCTCTTGTCATATTCATACCTTTAGCTATTTTAGTAACATTAGGATTTTCTATTTTACCTATTAAATCTATGCAGTGTATTTCTGAAATTCCGTAGTTTTCATATTCTCCTTTAAAAACTAGCTTACCTAATAATTCTTCTTTCTCATATATCTCTTTAAATTTATTTATAATTATATCATTCATTTTAATCACCTCTTTGCTGATTTTTAAAACAAGATTTTTATTTTTGTTTCCTTGGAAATAATATTATATTATTTTTGTTTCCTTGTCAACAATATATTCTTTCAAAATTAACATTAATAAAGCAGAAGGTCTAAACCCATAAAAAACTGCCCCAAAATAGATTCATAGTCTATTTTGAGGCAGTTTTATTTCTTAATTTTAAAATTATTATTTTCTATAGAATTCTCTTATTTTTTCACAAACATACTCTACTTCTTCTTCTTTTAATTCTGGATAAATTGGAAGTGCTAGTATTCTTTCTGATACTCTTTCAGCTACTGGGAAATCTCCTTTTTTGTATCCTAAATAGCTAAAGCAGTTTTGAAGGTGTAATGGTATTGGATAGTATATACTTGTTCCTATTCCATTATCTTTTAAATATTGATTTAATTCATCTCTCTTATCACATGTTACATTAAATACATAATAAACAGGTTTTTGATCACCTTTAACTTTTGGTAAAGTTATTTCAGGTATATCTTTTAATCTTTCAACATATAAATCGTGTATTTTGTTTCTCTTTTCAATTGAATCATTGATATATTTTAATTTTATACGTAGTACAGCTGCTTGAATGTTATCAAGTCTTGAGTTATATCCTATATACTCATAATGATATTTCTCTTTTGCACCGTGTACTCTAAGCATTTTTGTTAAATCAGCAAGTTCATCATTATTTGTAACGATTAATCCACCATCACCATAAGCTCCTAATGTTTTTGTAGGGAAGAAAGAATATATTCCCATATCACCTATAGTTCCTGCGTGTCTATAAGTGTCTCCTTTTCCTTTCCATTGCATTCCGAAAGCTTCTGCTGCATCTTCTAATACAGATAAATTGTGTTTTTTAGCTATATCCATTATATCATCCATATTAGCCATTTGGCAGAATAAGTGAATTGGAAGAATTCCAACTGTTTTATCAGTTATTGCTTCTTCAATTTTTGTAGTATCTATATTAAATGTTTCTTCATCTATATCTACAAATACTGGTTTTCCTTTGTGTTTTGCTAAGCATGATGTTGATGCTAAGAAAGTAAATGGTGAAGTTATTATTTCATTTCCATCTTTATAATTTAATATATCTGATGCCATAACTAATGCATCTGTTCCTGAAGCTACCCCAATAGCATGCTGTGCAGCTGTATATTCTTGTATTTCTTTTTCAAAAGCTTTTACATCATCACCTAGAGTTTGAACTCCGTTTCTTATTGAATTTAGTATAGCTTCATTAAATTCTTCCATTTTTTCATCATATTCTCTTTTTGAAGTATAAAATCCTACTTTCACTAATATCTCTCCTTTTTTATAAAAAATATTTATTTTATTTTACTGATTCTACTGCCTTGATAAGTTCTTCTACTACATATTTTGCATCTTCCAAATCTAGTGTTGAATACACTGGAAGTGTTATTTCATTTTTATATTGATTATATGCATTTGGATAATCTTCTATTTTATATCCTAATTGCTTATATAGTGTAAACATTGGAAGTGGTGTAAAGTGAACATTAGTTGCTATGTCTTTTTTAGCTAACTCTTCTATCACTTTATTTCTATCATCCTCTTCAAATCCTTTTAATCTTAAAGGATATAAATGATATGATGTTTCCATTTCTTCATTTTTAGAAAATGGAATTATAGCCCAGTCTTTGCCTTCTAAGGCTTTATTATAAATATCAAATATTTGTCTTCTTTTCTCTAACATGCCTTCATATCTATCTAATTGAACAACACCTATTGCAGCATGTAAATCAGACATATTGCACTTGAATCCATCAGTTACTATATCATATTTCCAAGCTCCAGCTTTCATTTTAGATAATGCATCTTTTGTTTGTCCGTGTAATGAAGTATATTTTAACTCACGGAATATATCTTCTTTTCCATGTAAGTGGTTGTTATTGAAAGTTACTCCACCACCTTCAGATGTAGTTAAATTTTTAACTGCATGGAATGAAAATACGTGAAAATCATATTGTGTTCCAACTTTTTTTCCTTTATATGAAGCACCAAAAGAATGGGCAGAATCTGCTATAAGTAATATATCTTCTCTATTTAATTTTTTAAGTATAGCTCTTACTTTATCATAATCTACAGGAACTCCTGCAAAATCTACAGTTATTATCGCTTTTGTTTTTTCAGTTATAGCTTTTTCTAATTTATCTAAATCCATTATAAAACTGTCTTTTGCAACATCTACAAATTTTGGTTTTATTCCTCTATGTAGAATAACACTTGCACTTGCTGTGTAAGTATATGGAGTTGTTATTACTTCATCGCCTTCTTTTATATCAAAAACTTTTAGTATAAGCTCCATACCAGCAGTTGCACTACCTAATGCTACTGCATTTTCAGATTCACAATAAGTTTTCATTTTTTCTTCAAATTCTAAAACTTTAGGACCAGATGTAATCCATCCTGATTTTAAAACCTCAACTACATTTTCTATTTCTTTTTCTGTAATATCTGGTGGTGAAAATGGTATTTTTTTACTCATTTTAAAATCGCTCCTTTTATTTATTATTTTATCTATTTAAAAAGTTTTTAATACTATTTAAAATTTTTATTTTCTTCCTTTAAAATATCCTGTATCTTTAGTTATATAAATATATCCTTTTTCTTCTTTTTCTTTTTCAAGTATTTTTTCTAATTCTATAAGTTTATTTTCATTAAGTCTTTTGACTATATCACTTTCCATAGAAATTATATAATCAATTAGTGCCTTTTCTTCTGTTATCTTAAGATTATCCATATATCTTTTGCTTTCTACATCTTTAAAAACCTTTGACAGAATATCATATCCATTTTCAATTTGAAATTTATTAGTCAAATTAAAACTTTCAACTTCTAATATTTCTTCATCAACCTTTGATAAAAAATCTCTCATTTCCATCATATGACTCTTTCCGACAGTAGATGCAAATATATATCCATCTTTTTTAAGAACTCTTTTTATTTCCCCTAAAGCCTTTTCTATATCATTTAAATGATACAGCATATGGTTTGCTATAACTATATCAAAAGTTTTATCTTCATAGGAAATATTTTCAGCATCTTCAACATTAAAATGAAATCTTTTAAGTTTTCCTTTTAAATTGGACTTAGCATCTTTAAGCATACCTTCTGAAAAATCCGTTATATAAATTTCCCAACCTTTAGGTATTTTATTATAATTTTTAGCCCATAAGCTACCATCACCTCAGCCAAGTTCTAGAACCTTACAATTTTCCTTTAATGGTAGTTCTTTAAAGAACCATTCCATCCAACCTTCTTCGTTAATACTAAATTTTTCATGGATGTTTATTCTAGCTTTTAAATTTGAAGCATCTTTATATTGCTTCATCCACTTATTATCCTTATTTATTAAACTTATTATGTTTATAAACTTGTTCCAATTTAAATTTTTATCTTCTTCTATCATATTTAATGTTTCATCGATTGCTTGAATTACATTAAACTCGTGGTTTATCTTTTCTTTAATTATTTTCTTTTGTATTTTTAGAGACTTCTTAAAATCATTATCCTTTAAATCTTCTGTCATAATATCTTTTATCTCATCTAATGATAATCCAATAAACTTTAAAGTTAATATCTTTTGTAACTTAGGAAAATCTTCTTTGCTATATAATCTATGACCAGCTTCATTATATGAAGAAGGTTTTAAAAGATCAATTTTATCATAATACCTTAAAGTTCTTAAAGTTACACCTGCTTTTTTAGCAAACTCACCTACAGTAAATTGTTCTTTTAAATTATCTTTCATTTAGCATAAATCCTTTCAATTTCTCTTTTTAATACAAGATAATAATTTATATTTAGTAACATTATACAATTATATATTAACTCATGACGTAACGTCAACGTCAATACTTTTTTATAATATTTTTTTAATAATGATATTATTATAAAAAATAATAAGGTTTTTAATTTATTATATTAATTTGTTAATAAATTAACTTTCAAAACTATTTTTATATAATATATAATTCTAATCATTACATATTATATTGTAGAGTAATGTTTTTTGTTCTACAAAACTTTATCTTTTTCAACATTATTTATAAACTTTAGACTTGATACTTTTGTTGATTTTAGTTTCTCTCCAATATTACTCGAAGTCGGTCCCGAACATCTACGCAGCAAAGCTGCTATTTTAGGACTGGCTTTGATTAATTTAGGTTTTATTGATAATCTTTCGATTTCACTAAAAAAATAACTTATGGAAAACATGCTTTGGTACGCCTGTCCTTCTTGTTACGGCTGTAAACTTTGAATATAGCTTTTGTTTAGTTTTATATCTTAAACTGAAATTTTACTCCCTTAAATTCAAAGAAACTGGTAGTCCAGTTTCCTCCATAATTGTCAATTTTCCATTGTCAAATGTCAATTCCTAATTGATTGCCCTTTGACCATTGTTAATTTCTAAAAATCTATCTAAAACTCCTAAACAAGCAATTAACCAAAATTTTTACACCATTACAAGAGGGACAGACGCGTAATTGGCTACTTTACTATACTTTAGACTTGATACTTTTGTTGATTTTACCTTTCTTAAACACCACTCAAAGTCAGTCCCTATCATAGTTTTATCTAAACTCCTTAGCAACTAGCAAATTATAGCATTGGCTCCATCACAAATGGGACAGGCACGGTAAGTTTATTTTCTTCTTTACCATTTGATGCTCTACTAATTTTACATTACTAACATAATAGTTCAAAGCCAGTCCCTAACAAATACGCTACTTTGTAACTCAAGTACTGGTTCTTTGCTCGGTAATTTATTTTATCTAGCCTATTTTATTGAGTACAGAAATTTTTATGGTTGTACAACCTAAGTGAACCTGTCCTTCTTGTTACGGCTGTAGACTTTGAATATAGCTTTTGTTTAGTTTTATATCTTAAACTGAAATTTTACTCCCTTAAAATTCAAAGAAACTAGTAGTCCAGTTTCCTCCATACTGTCTAAAAATCTAAGAAAACAATTCACCAAAATTTTTACACCATTACAAGAGGGACAGACGCGTAATTGGCTACTTTACTATACTTTAGACTTGATACTTTTGTTGATTTTAGTTTCTCTCCAATATTACTCGAAGTCGGTCCCGAACATCTACGCAGCAAAGCTGCTATTTTAGGACTGGCTTTGATTAATTTAGGTTTTATTGATAATCTTTCAATTTCACTAAAAAAATAACTTATGGAAAACATGCTTTGGTACGCCTGTCCTTCTTGTTACGGCTGTAGACTTTGAATATAGCTTTTGTTTAGTTTTATATCTTAAACTGAAATTTTACTCCCTTAAATTCAAAGAAACTGGTAGTCCAGTTTCCTCCATAATTGTCA
>NZ_BAAABH010000056.1:0-10547 GCF_054767855.1 Clostridium sp. CTA-19
TATAGGGTTCCAAGTTCAGAATTAAAATTATACTAGGTAATTTTTAGCATAAGCTAACGAAAAAAGTTTATTTTTATTTGAATTTAATTCGTCAAAAATAAGTTTAGTATCCATAACAAGCTCATAAATATTTTCTCTAGCACTAGGCCTGTATAACAAAGATTTATAGTATCTCCAAATATGTTCTTGAGGGTTCATTTTAGGAGAATATTTCGGTAAGAATATCGGTTCTAACCTATCTCTGTTATCAAAATAAAATTTTTGCATGGCAATGCTATTATGAGTTTTAGCATTATCAAGAAATATAATAAYCTTTTTACCAGGGTTAATTCTCATCAAATGCAACATATGAGATTRTATGGATTCTGATGTTATTGAATCTTGGGAAGAATAAATATCAACAACAGTATGCATATTATTTAAAATAGATGTGGAGCCAACTAGGCGTAGCCCTTTATGAGAACCATTTTTCTCAAGTATAGGGGGATGTCCTACTGTGCTCCAAGAGTAATAGTTAACAGATTCAACAGATRCACTAGTTTCATCTAATGCATAAACAGTTACATCAGATGAAGATTCTAAAATAGATAGTTGGTTTCGTATTTTTTTAAAAGGCTTCTTGCTAATCCAATCCATTCTACAAATTTGATTTTATTTTATTACAAATTTAAAAATTGAAAAATTGAAAACACCAAAGCAAGTATCGCAGCACATAAACTACCTTTAGCAACCTCTTTATTTTTCTTCCAATTCTGAATGGTTTGGATTAACATTAACACACCCAACAATGGCACAATTAAATCTACTTCAGTTTTCCAAACACCTAAAATCTGCGTACATACAAATATTATTATGCTTATAGAACAAATACTGCTAATTACAGACAGCACTTTTTCATCTGTTTGTTTTTCACTCACTTTTCTCATTATACCTCCTATATATTCCAACTTACGGCTTACAATTTAATATCATATATTCTTATTATACATAACTTATGGATTATAATTCCAGTAATTATGTAAATAAAACTAAATTTATATAAATATCGGTTGTCTTGTTGTAATACCATTAGACCTACTCATTCATCTTTTAAAATTAGAATGAAGACTATTAATGTGTTTAATATGGTAAATATCCTATTTAAAGAAAGGTATTGGCATATTTGCAGGTTTAGTTCCTTTATATGAGTAAGCAAAGAAAACTTCATCTGCTTCAACTACACCATCAACAGAGCTTAAAATTTAAATTAAAAGCTGTTTTAAGTCTAAACTTCTTAATTTTATATTAATATAGTTTATTTTTTATAAAAATTTACCAAGAATAATTTTAGTCACTAATTTGGAATCCTATAAATATAGTGAAACAAACTCCAATTTAAATTTATTCAATAACTTTAAAATATTTTTATATAAGATGTAGTTTTAAATTTAAAATAAATTTTTCAAAAAAACGTTGACACTTTTGAGGGTAAAGGAGTATTATAATATTAACATATGAACAATTATTCATATGTTCATAGTTGGAGGTGAGTGTTTTGAGTAAAAAACAATTAGTTTTAGAGAATTTACATTGCGCTAATTGTGCTTCAAAAATAGAAAATAAAATAAAAGAATTAGATGATATAAAAGATGTTACAGTTAATTTTATGACTAGAAGTCTCCTTTTTGAAACAAAAGATGAAGATTCAAATGAAGATACCTTATTAAAAATAAAAAAAATAGTAAATAAAATAGAACCGGATGTAATTATTAAAGAGGATAAAAAAACTATTCCTTTAAAGCCAGCATTAAATGCAAAGAAAATAGAAATTATAAAGACTAAAAATAATAGTTGTTGTAGTAGAGATAACCATGAGCATAATCATAAAGAAGATTGCTGTGGTGGACATGATCATAATCATGATATTATTAATAAAATACAACCGAAAGAAATAAAAAATAATAAAAAAGAGTTGATTTTAGAAGGTTTAGATTGTGCTAATTGTGCTTCGAAGATAGAAAATAAAACAAGAGAAATTAAAGGTGTTAAGGCAGCAAATTTAAATTTTATGAATAAGACTTTAGTTTTTCAATATGATGAGGAAGAAAACATTCCAATAATTTCAGAGGAAATAAAATCAATAGTTAAAAAACTAGAACCACAGGTTAAAGTTTTAGATAAGGAAACTATAGAAAAAAATAATAGTGGTTTAAAAAAAGAAAAAAGCTCTATATATAAAGAGCATAAAAAGGAAATTAATAAATTAATATTAGGCGGAGCTATTTTTCTTATAGGTAATATATTAAATTTAGAAAATAATATAGAGTTAATTATATTTTTAATAGCTTATGTTATTGTTGGTGGAGAAATTGTTTTAAGAGCGGTTAAAAATATAGCTAGAGGTCAAATATTTGATGAAAACTTTTTAATGACAATAGCAACAATAGGAGCTTTTATAGTTGGACAATATCCTGAAGGTGTAGGAGTTATGTTATTCTATCAAGTAGGTGAATTGTTCCAACATATAGCAGTAAATAATTCACGTAAGTCAATATCAAGTCTTATGGATATTAGGCCGGATTTTGCTAACTTAAAAAAAGGTAATGATATAGTTGTTGTATCGCCAGAAGAAGTTAATATAGGAGAATATATAGTTGTAAAACCTGGAGAAAAAGTACCACTAGATGGAGTTGTAGTCGATGGAACTACAATGGTAGATACTTCAGCATTAACTGGAGAGTCAATGCCAAGAACTATTGAAAAAGAGGATGAGGTTTTAAGTGGTTTTATAAATCAAAGTGGTGTTATAACTGTTAAAGTAACTAAACCTTTTGGAGAATCTACTGTAGCTAAAATACTTGATTTGGTTCAAAATGCAGGTAACCGTAAGGCAAAGGCAGAAAACTTTATAACTAAGTTTGCCAAATATTATACACCAATAGTTGTTATATCAGCATCCTTACTTGCTATTATTCCACCATTATTTGTTGAAGGTGCAACATTTAGTGATTGGGGATATAGAGCATTAATATTCTTAGTTATTTCTTGTCCATGTGCACTTGTTATTTCAATTCCATTAGGATTCTTTGGAGGAATTGGTGCAGCATCTAAAAATGGAGTTTTAATTAAAGGAAGTAACTATTTAGAAATATTAAAAGATATAGAAACAGTAGTTTTTGATAAAACAGGAACTCTTACTAAAGGAGTATTTAATGTAACCACTGTTAACAGCAGTAATAATTACGATAAAGAAAAAGTATTAGAATATGCAGCTTATGCTGAAAGTTTTTCTAATCATCCAATAGCAAAATCAGTGGTTAATGCTTATAAAAAGGATATAGATAATTCTAAGATAGAAAAACATGAGGAGATTGCTGGACAGGGTATTATTGCTTATGTTGAAGGCAAGAAGATAGTTGCTGGAAACATTAAAATAATGGAAAGCAATAATATAGAATTTAGTAAGGTTGATACAGTAGGAACAGTAATTTATGTTGCAATAGATAAAGAATTTATAGGTAGCATAATTATAGAAGATACAGTAAAAGATGATGCAAAACAGGCAATAGTAAAGCTGAAATCAAATGGAGTAAAAAATACAGTAATGCTTACTGGAGATAATGAAAAAGTTGCATTAAAAGTTGGAAAAACTTTAGGTTTAGATAAAGTTTATTATGAACTATTACCTCAAGATAAAGTTGAAAAGTTAGAGGAAGTAGATAAAGCTAAATCTAAAAATAAAAAAGTTGCATTTGTTGGTGATGGAATAAATGATGCTCCAGTTTTAGCAAGAGCAGACATTGGAATAGCAATGGGTGGACTTGGTTCTGATGCAGCAATAGAGGCAGCAGATGTTGTTATAATGACAGATGAACCATCTAAAATAGCTACAGCGATAAATATATCTAAAAAAACAAGAAAAATAGTTGTAGAAAATATAGTATTTGCATTAGGTGTTAAAATAATAGTTTTAATACTAGGAAGTTTAAGAATGGCAACAATGTGGGATGCTGTATTTGCAGATGTAGGCGTGGCTGTACTAGCTATATTAAACGCTATGAGAGTAATTAGATATAAAAAATATTAAAATAATATTGTGTTAAAAAAGCATTCCTTTAAAAATAATTTTAAAGGAGTGCTTTTTAATTTTGTTTTGGATAAACTAAAAATAAAGTTTTTAAAGATAAAAAAAATATTTGTTAAGGTAGTTTAAAGGAAGCAGTACTATAATTATTATATTATAAAATTTTTTAGGAGTTGAGGGGAGAATATGATAAAAGTATTACTTGTTGAGGATAATATAAAGATAGTTGAAAACATATTAGAATATTTTAAAAATGATGTGGAGATAGAGTCTGTATATAATGGCTCTGATGCTATAGAGTATTTAAATGCTTATTGTTATGATGTGGTCATATTAGACTTAATGCTACCAGAAGTAGATGGTATGGGTGTATTAAATTACATTTCTAAAAAGAGTTTAAATGTAGGAGTTATTGTATTAACAGCAAAAGAAGAGTTAGGAGATAAACTTAAAGCTTTTGATTTAGGTGCAAACGATTATCTTACAAAACCTTTTTATATGGAAGAATTAAAGGCTAGAATTAATGCTATTTTAAAAAGTATGGGAAAGATAAAAAATTCTAACATACTTGAACTAAAAAATATGGAAATCAATATGAAAACTAAAAAAGTATATATAGAAGGTAAAGAAATAGAACTTAATGAAAAGCTATATAACCTTTTAGAGTATTTAGTTATCAATAAGGGAGTGGTGCTTTTTAAAGAACAAATTTTTGATAATATATGTGGATATGATAGTGATGCATCAACAGAAATTATTGAAGTTTATATGAGTAGATTACGTAAAAAACTAAGTGGTTTTGGATATGATAAATATATTATAACTAAAAGGGGAATGGGATATTTAATTGACGAAAGTATTGGAGAGTAGAATGAAAAGAAAAGATATTTTTCGTAGTACTAAAAGAAAAGTAACACTTATAAGTACAGTTATAGTATTTGGTTGTTTATTCATTTTTGCAATAATAACTACAACTTTATATAAATCAAGAGTATTTACTAATATAGATGATCAGTTGTATGAACAAAAAAATGCTGTAGATAAATATTTAAATAGCAAAATTCATGAAGGAAACTTCTTATTTAACCAAAAAGAAAATAAATTTCCACCACCAATGTTACCTAAAGTAATAACCATTGTATATGTAGGGGAAGAAATATACTATATCAACCCTAATCCTTATTTTGATGCAAGTGTATTACCAAATTTTAAAGACAATGTAGATAATGATGTGCAAAAGATAAATCATAATGGATATGAATTTCGAGGAATTACTTTTAAAAATCGTGAATTTACAACACAATTACTCGTTAATGTAGATTCAGAAATACAATCAATGTCACAATTGAAAACTTCCATTATACTTAGTTTAATGCTTTTAATTATAGTAGCATTAGTTTTATCATATATACTTTCATCAAAAATAATAAAGCCTGTAAAGGAAGCTTATGATAAACAAGTGTTTTTCGTACAAGATGCTTCACATGAAATGCGTACTCCTTTAGCTGTAATTAAGGGAAGGTTAGAAATTATAGCAAATTCATGGGTTCAAAGTATGGATAAAGATTTTGAGCATATTTCTAAAATTATGAGTGAAATTAAAAGTCTTGAGAAGTTAACCAGCGATTTATTATTACTATCTAAAGAAGATATTGATGTAAATATTAATGTTACAGAGTTTAAGCTTAATAGTTTAATTAGTGATATAAGTGAGTTTTATATGGATTTAGCTGAATTTCAAGGTAAGAAGTTTTATATAAATAAACCTATTGAGCATATAAAAGTACGATGGGATTATAGCAAGGTAAAAAGAATGATTATAATACTTCTTGAAAATGCCTTCAAGTATACTGAAAAAGGTGGAAGTATAGTCCTAACATTTGAGGAGATAAACAAGGCTATAAAAATAACGGTTAAAGATAATGGTATAGGAATTAAGGAAGAGGAACAAGAACGTATATATGATAGATTTTTTAGAAGTGCAGATGTAAGAGGGAAAAATATAAATGGAAGTGGAATTGGGCTTAGTTTATTAAAGTCTATATCAAACACTTTAGGAATAAAAATTAAGTTAACATCTACATATAAAAAGGGAACTGAATTCGTATTAATTGTGCCTAAGATAATAAAATAAAGAATTTAAAGATAAAGCATTCTAATGGAAAAATTACCAGTAGAGTGCTTTATTTTTTATTGTAACTGTTAAGGAAATATTAAGGTTCACTATATAGAATAGGTATTGTTAAGAGATTGGAGGTGTTGAATTTATGGCTGAAAAGAAGTTTAGACATGAGCTTAAGCATTATATAAACATGTCAGATTATATGGCTATCAAGAATAGGTTAACCCAGATTATGAGGTTAGACAAAAATGCTAACCAAAACAATGAATATAAAATTAGAAGTCTTTATTTTGATAACTTAAATGACAAGGCTTTAATGGAAAAGATTAATGGAATAAATCGTAGAGAAAAATTTCGTATAAGATTTTACAATGATGATTATTCATTTATTAAGCTAGAAAAAAAGTCTAAAATAAATGGGTTATGTGGAAAAGATAGCGCAAAAATAACAAAAGAGCAGTGTGAGAAAATAATTGAAGGCGATATTGAGTTTTTAAAGCATAGTAATATACCATTATTTGTGGAATTATATGCGAAGATGAAAGGTGATTTGCTAAAACCTAAAACTATAGTGGATTACACAAGAGAAGCTTATATATACCCAACAGGTAATGTAAGAATAACCTTTGATAAAGATATAAGAACTGGAATTCATAGTAAAAGTATCTTTGATGCAAATGTACCTACTATAAGTTCTATAGATAATACTTTTGTAGTGCTTGAAGTTAAGTATGATGAATTTTTACCAGAAATAATACAACATATCATACAAACTAATGACCGTAGAGCAACTGCTATTTCAAAGTATGCTGCATCTAGAATATATGGTTAAATTATTTATTAAAAATTTTTATAAGATATAAGGAGGAAATATGATGGGAGAACAAACTATCAATTTTGGAGACATTTTTAAATCAAGCTTCATTGAAAAAATGAGCGCAGTATCAATTTTAGACATGCTAATTGCAATGGTTCTTGCATTTGTAATAGGACTTTTCATAATGCAAGTTTATAAAAAAACATTCAAAGGGGTTATGTATTCAGCAAACTTTGGAATGTCACTAGTAGCACTTAATTTAGTAACAACATTAATTATATTAGCAGTTACATCTAATGTAGTTCTTTCTCTTGGTATGGTTGGTGCTCTTTCTATTGTTCGTTTTAGAAGTGCAGTTAAAGAGCCAATGGATATTGCTTTTTTATTTTGGTCAATAAGTGAAGGTATAGTATTAGGAGCAGGACTTATTTCATTAGCAGTAATAGGAGCAATTTTCATAGGAATCGTTATGGTTTTATTTTCTAACAAAAATACAGTTAATAATCCATATATATTAGTAGTTAACTGTGAAAATGATAATAGTGAAAAAAGTGTACTTCAATTAGTATCAAAGAGTGTTAGTAAATATGCAGTTAAATCTAAAACAATTTCACCATCAAATGGAATTGAAATGACTGTTGAAATTAAGCTTAAAAATGCTACGACAGCTTTTGTTAATGAAGTATCCAATATTCATGGAGTTTCAAATGTTGTTTTAGTAAGTTATAACGGAGATTATATGGCTTAGAAAAGTTGAATGTTATAGAACTACAAGTTGGTATTTAAAATTACATGAGGAACTTATTATTAATAAAAATGGTAAATATAACTTTAAACCGTTATTCAGTTAGTTATTTCGAGAAACTCTAATAATCTTTTTTTAAATTTTTAGGACTAAATGGCTGAATCGACGTCCTGTCTAGGCAGTCGCGAAACCCGTCCTTGGGTTTCGGTCCTAAAAATGTTAAAAAACTTCATAAGAGTTTCTAAGTCACAACTAAAAATCATAACTAACTTAAAGTTATAATTGCCATTAAAAAACATGTTAAATAAGTGAAGAGGTTAAATTTCAGTTTGGAATCCCTATATAGGTATACAAGCTTTAAATTTAATTTATACATCAAAATTTTAATTTCAAAAGAGAATATTAACTTAAAAAATTAAAACTTGATTTTGTATTCATATATTTATAACAAGGTGGTGATATATGGTGATAAATGAAAAAAATAGTGGATATGTATCTATAATAACTATGATACTAGCAGTAATGTTCATTGTAGTTTCAATAGTATTTGTAAATCCAAATAGTAGTAAGGTAACTTCAAATTCCACTATTACTGATGTTTTAGATCAAAACAGTATAACAGAAATAGATATTAAAATAGATGAAAGTGATTGGCAATGGCTTTTAGAAAATGCCACAGATGAAGAATATCGTAGTGCAGATATAACTATAAATGGAGAAACTTTCACAAATGTAGGGGTTAGACCTAAGGGTAATTCAAGTTTAAGCTCTGTAGCGAACGATAGTACTACAGATAGGTATAGTTTGAAAATTGATTTTGATCAGTATGTTGATGGACAAACTTATCATGGCATAGAAAAACTTGCATTAAACAATAATATATCAGATGCAACTTATATGAAAGAATATCTATCTTATGATATATATAAATTTTTAGGAATTTCAACACCAGAATATTCTTATAGCAATATAAAAATTAATGGTGAAGACTGGGGCTTATATTTAGGTGTTGAAGTTATAGATGAAAGATATATTGAGAAAAATTATGGAGAATTAGCAGGGAATCTTTATAAGCCAGAAACTATGGGCGTAGGAGCAAATAAAGGTGGAGAAAAACAAGATATGCCACAGATGAATGGTGATGAAAAAGGTGGCAATGTTCCTGATAAAGGACAAGTGCAAAATGACGAAAATATGGTTGGTGGAGAAAATCCAGAAGGTATGCCACAAATGCCTGCTGGCGGTAATATGCCAGATAATGCTAGCGGGGAAATGCCTAATGGTGGACAAGTAGATGGTAATATGCCAAATGGACAAACACCTGAAAATAATGAGCAAAATAATACAAATGAAAATGGGGACAAGGATAATAATAAACAAGGAATGCCAGGAGGAATGCCTGGTGGAATGGGCGGAAATAGTAACGGTGCAGATTTAAAGTATACAGACGATAATGTAGATAGTTATTCTACACTTAGAGATAGTGCTATATTTAAAAGCACTACAGATGCAGAGTTTGAAAAAGTAATTGATATGATGAAGAATCTTAATGATAGAACTAACCTTGAAGATTATTTAAATGTTGAAGAAGTATTAAAATATTTTGCTGTAAATACATTTTTAGTTAATTTAGATAGTTATTCAGGTGGAATGTATCACAATTATTATCTTTACGAAAAAGATGGAGTATGTGAAATCCTTCCATGGGATTTAAATATGTCTTTTGCAGGATTTTCTGTAAGTGATGGTACGAAAGCAGTAAATTTCCCTATTGATTCGCCAGTTACAGGCAATTTAGAAGATGCGCCATTAATAGGAAAACTTTTAGAAGTTGATGAATATAAAGAACTTTACCATGAATATTTAGAAAAGATTGCTAATGAGTATTTTAATAATGGTAAATTTGCAAATTCAGTTACAAATCTAGATAAACTAATTGGTGATTATGTAAAAACTGATGCTACTGCGTTCTTTACTTATGAAGAATATAAAAATTCTATTCCTGAGTTGCTTACTTTTGGTGAAGATAGAACTAAAAGTGTATTATCTCAATTAAGTGGAGAGCAATCATCTACAGAATATGGAAATGTAAGTACAACATTAAATTTAAAAGCATTAGGTGAACAATCAATGGGCGGTGGCATGAAAGGTGATAATCAAAACCAAGATGCTAAAGATGGAGAAGTGAACGGAAATAGCATGCCTAATATGAATGACGATAATCAAAACCAAGGTAATGGGAACGGAATGCCTAATATAAATGGCAATAATCAAAACCAAGGTGATAATAATGGTATGCCTAACATGGAAAATATGCAACAAGTTATGTCAATTTTAAAAGGAAAAAGTGCGGATGAACTAACGGATGAAGAAAAAGCACAGTTAGAGGAATTGGGCGTAGATGAAAGCATGATTAGCAAATTTCAAAACATGCAAGGCAATAATATGGGCGGACATAAAGGAATGCCAGGACAAACTGCGACTACTTCCATTGGTAGTGATGCTATAATTTACGGAGCAGGATTAGTATTAGTACTACTTGCAATGTTATTTGTAACAAGATATAAAAGAAAAAAATATTAAATTAAAGACAAGCTTAGTGTTTCTGATTTTAAGCAAGGACAGTTTTAAAATTTTAATTTAAAACTGTCTTTATTATTGTTTTAACATGTTGAGGGCGTGATAATGCCCGAAACTAAAAACCGCCCGCTATGCGGGTGAGATTAAGTTCTTAAGAAAAGAGCATCATACTTTTGTTATAATAGTGATTGTTCAAGCCACTAAGATAACAGAAAGGAAT
>NZ_BAAABH010000057.1:0-8883 GCF_054767855.1 Clostridium sp. CTA-19
AATATCTCATAGTAAAAGCTGAGAGAATATTGGGTGGAGCACAAAAATTTGTTTATAAAGTTACAACTCAAAATGGATTTATGTTTGTTATTTACATTTGGCATGAAAGTACTTCTTATTTTTCAGATTTGGAAGGTAATGATATCTTTACTTCCAGTAGTGCAGARTTATTTGAGATTAACAATMAYTTTATGATARAGCATGGTGTTTGCACACCAAAGTTATATTACATGGATAGAACAAAAAAAGATTTTCCATTTGAGTATGCATATGTTGAATATATTGATGGCTTGGATATGGATGCTATTATTGAAAAACATCCTGAACGTGTTGAAGCGGTGATGACATCATTAAAAGAGAATCTCAATAAAATGTATGGGATTACAAATAGACAGGCAGGTGCACTAAATTGCCTTCAGAGCCAAGGGTTTTCAACAGTAGAATATTCATTTAATGAAGCAAAAAAGAACCTTAATTATATTATGGACACTGATTTGAAAAATAAAGTGTTGTATTTGAAAGTGGACATGATTTTAAACCAGATATATGRTGAGATYGARGAAAATGATGAATATTCTTTTGTGCACTATGAATTAGGTCCAAACCATGTAATGGTGAACGAAAAGAATGATACTTATTTAATTGATATTGAGGGTGCGAAGTTTTTTGATGTTGAAATAGAATACAGTTTTATGCAAATGAGATTTGGTCAAAACTATTGTTATTTACAGAGGGATGATCTAAATCAGGAAAAAATGAGATTTTACTTGTTATACCATTATCTAGGAAATATTTGCGGAGCGTATCAGTTATTAGATAAAAATTATTATAATATTGATGAAGTTTGTGGAATGATTTCATATTTAACAAATTGCTTAGAAAAATTTTGTGATATTGAGATGTAACTACTTAGATAGAGGAATAAGAATAATATTTTTGAAAATTGAATAATGAGGTGTTGTAAAACTATCTAATTTACACAGAGGTGCTGGTTTGATATAATTTCCTTATGAGATAATTCATAATTGTAATTAATGAAAGGGAATAGTATTAATATGAAAAATAAATCTTATATTCCATATATTTTGGGTTCAATCCTTGGTTTTTTTATATTTGCATTTAGTATGAACTATGTAGAATGTGAATCACTATTGATTATAGTTGGTATTGTTGGTATGTCAGGAATGATGTATTGCATTACAAAATTATTTAATTTTCAAAACCATAGATTATAATTTCCCCATTTAACTTAATAACTAAAAAAACGAATAATTTACCCAGACGCCGTATTATTTAAAATTGAATATGCGGTATTTTTTCTGTCACAATAAAAAAAGTGTGAATGGAAATATTACTTTAACATTGAATAATGAAGTATTAAAAATATAAATCAGTTTACATTTATTTCAAAAATATTTACGTAGATATGATATAATTAATATAAGTTAAAGTCATATGTAAACGGTATAAGTAATTTTACATAAGGGGATGAGTAAAACTATGGCTTATAAATTGAAAGAAGTAACAGTAAGACTGAATAGTTCAGAAGAGGGAATGAAAATAATTGGTCAAATTTGGGATGATGTTGAGAGCGGAAAACTACCAATTCTTTTTGATAGCGAACATAGGTTTCAAAAAGGAGCTTCTCCAGTTTCAAAATATAGTAATTATTCAAAAGACCAAAATGGGGAATATGATTATACTATAATGGCTGTAACAGCTGACTTTTTTAAAAAAATGGAAACAAAAGTGAATAAAGGTTTCTATAAAAAATATAATGAAAAAGATGAAACTGGAGAAATAAATGTATGTTCAAAAAAGGCATGGGAAAAGGTATGGAGTGAACAAAAATTAGGAAATATAAATAGAGCTTTTACTGAGGATTATGAGAGCACTGTTCCTGGTAAATATACGAAAGATGGGAAAGCACATTGTTATTTATATATTGCTATTAAGTAGAATAAAAAATGAAGGTGTAAAATAATACAAACCTATAAATTTTAATTTGCAGGTTTGAAGTAATATAACTTTAACTCAAATTAGGACATATCGTTTATTGTTTACTATTACACTTAAAATATTTGTTACAAACACCGTATTATTTAAAATTGAATATGCGGTATTTTTTATGTCACAATAAAAAAAGTGTGACAGAAGTATTCTTTAAAAATTGAATAATATGGTGCTTGCAAATTTCTATACTTTTGCAGAATAATGAAAATATGTAGATGTTATGATATAATTCTCATACTAATTAAATAATAATTGTAAAATTTTATTGATATTTTTTAAGGAGAAAGAGATGTTAAGAATTGGTGAATTTTCAATGTTATCAAAAATTAGCATTCATATGTTGAGAAATTATGATGCAATGGGATTGATAACTCCTGCTCATATAGATGGTTTTACAGGATATAGATACTATAGTGAAAATCAATTACCTATAGCTAATAAAGTGCAAGCATTAAAAGATATGGGGTTAAGTCTTTCAGATATTAAGAAGGTTTTGGAAAAACATGATAATAATGAATTGCTTAAGGAATATTTATTTGATTTAACTGCTCAGAAAAAAGAAGAAATTCATAAACTTGAAAAACAATTACTATTAGTAAAGAATGCTATTAATTGTTTGAAAAATGGTTCAAATTTGTCCAGCAGTATAGCAATAAAAGAAATACCTTCTAGAAAAGTTATTAGTTATCGTAATAAAATAAAAGGTTATAATCAAGAGGGAGTATTATGGCAACAAATGTATGAAGAAGCTAGATTAAATAATATAGAATATGATAGTCCAGCTTATATTATTGCTATATTTCACAATCAGAAATATGAAGAGTATCAAATTGATGTAGAAGTTCAAAGAACAGTTAAATGTAAATTTAAGGACACTGAGAATCTTAAGTTCAAATTTGTTAATTCAATTTTAGTTGCAACTATAACTGTTAAAGGTGGATATAGTCAACTTTTTCAAGTAAATCAAGCAATAGCTGAATGGATTACTAATAATAATTACAAATTGAATGGTCCACCATTTAATATTTATCATGTATCGTTTGAAACTCAATCTAATATAGAAGAACTCATTACAGAGATTTGCTTTCCAATTAAAAATAAGTCATAGTAAACTATTGACTCTAGTATTAGGGGAGGGCTTAAAATTTAGTTAATCTAATGTGAAAGGAAGATTAATTATGAAGATTTTAAGGTTACCTCATAGAGTAGTTGATTATTTATGTCCAGTTAATGGACTATGTGACATTTATGAATGGAAAACAGGAAAAAGGATACCAGAAGAACTCATTTTTTATTCGGCAACAGGATTCCAGTTAATATCTCAAAAAAGAGCAAATCCTCCCAAAATGATATTTCTAGGAAGTTGTAGTATCGGTAAAAGACAATATGAATTTTGGAAAGAATTTATGGGATATGATATTATAGCAGATGAAGGAAAAACGTTTAAAAAAACTCTAGAAAAGGTAAAAAAGCTCATTGATAAAGAAATCCCAGTAATTATATTTGGAGTGGACATGTATTATTTAAAATATCATGAAAAGTTTTATCATAAGATTCATATTACAGGTCATGTGATTTTAATGGTGGGGTATGATGAAGATTATATTTACATTCATGACAATTCAAAGGAGAAAATTCAAAAAGTTTCTTATGATGATCTTAAATTAGCATGGGAAAATAATTTTATTGGTATAAGCAAAAAGAATGCATATTTTGGAATTGATTTTACTAATATCAATTACAATAGGAAAAGTGTTCTCGAAGCTGCCTTTAAAAATAATGCGGAGAACTATCTTTGTTCTAATCTAGGATTTATAGGAATGCGTGGATTTGAAAGATTTATTAAGGAATTTGATACATGGAATACAATATTTGATAAAGATAAATTAAGGGAAATATATATACATCTTATTACTTACACAGGAAGTGTGCTTCCAGGGGTGCCAAAAGAATTAAATGAAAATGATCCTGAGATTGATGATAATTCACATAAGGCATGTAGAGATAAATTAGCAAAGGCGTTAAATGAAAATTGTGATAAACTAGGAAATGAAAATTGGAAGGTTGCATCAAAGTTATATGAGGAGAGTGGATGCATTATAGAACAAATTGTTCAAGGATTTATTCAGGATGTCATCGAAAATTCATATAATAACGCAAATAAATACATCAAATTGTTTAAAAATATAAAATGTATAGAAAAGAAAGCACAAAGATGCTTTGTTAATATTTGAAGCTTTTAATTGGTCGTAAAATTGGAGATACTTGAGATGAAAAATAAAAATAATTCTTTAAATTATAAAATATTTAGCATTGTCCTACAACATGTTTAATCTATTTTAATTAGTTTATTGCGAGGATAAAACGAAATAATAAATTTATGCAAATACCGTAATATTCAAAATTGAATTTTACGGTATTTTCTAGGTTGTTTTTCAAATAAGAGGTGAAATATATATAATAAGATATTTGAAAATTAAATACTGTATTATTTAAGAATATGAGGAAAATAGAACACTACAAGAATTATGAAATATAGGAGAAGGTTGATAAAAAACAAATAAAAGTTATCCTTTTTTATATTATTTAATTTAATATGTTATAATACAGAAAAAATAAATTTAAATTAATATACTGTGAACATTGTTAAAAATATTTATATAAATGTTGCAAATAAGGTATAGTATTCTTCAAAAAAACTGAAAATTTAAAATTATAATATAAGTATAATCTGAAGTAGAAACTGCAAAGCAATTTGAATGTCAAAATATATATTGTTATTTATATAAAAAAGCTAGGTTGGAATAATTATTTTGAAGAAAATTTTGCAGGGTATTTTAATAAAGACATTAGTACTAAGAGAATAGTTTCGCAACAGAAAAATAAGAGGGGATGTATGTACTATGGTAGTAGAACTTAATAGATTAAATTTTAATAAGGTTACGGATTTGTTTAAAGGTTTAGAATATAATTTATCAATTTTTAGTGTTATAAATAAAATCAATCCAGGCAGGATTTTTGTTAACAATGTGGACAATCCAACAGCAGCATTGTTAATAAGTCCAGAGGGCATGTATTTCATAGGAGATGCTAAAGATAATGCCTTTAATTGTGAGTTAAATAATGTATTGAAAGATAATATTTTTAAAAAAGCATTAGAAAAAAGTGAGGTAGATTATATAGTTTTTTATTCTTCAAAGGAATGGGAAAATTCATTTAAAGATATATTTAATTCATTATATCCAATGGAGGAGGAGAGAAAATATCTAGAACTAGAAATAGGTAAATTTGATATTGTGGAAGTATCGGAAAATGTAAAAAAAATCGATAAAGAAATGTTGTTGGATAGTAATTTGAAAGAAATTGATGATGTAAGAGAAAGCATAATTGAAAACTGGTCTTCCATTGATAATTTTTTAGAAAATGGATTTGGTTATGTATATATAATTGATGGTGGAGTTGTAAGCAGATGTATAGCTGACTGTGTAGTTGGAGAGAGGTGTGAACTAGGAGTAGAAACAGAAGAGGATTATAGAAAAAAGGGATATTGCACACAAGTGGTTACTGCAGTTTTAAATCATTGTAAAAATAACAATATAAAAAATGTAGGCTGGCATTGTTGGGATAATAATATTCCATCCTATAAATTAGCTGAAAAAGTTGGTTTTGAGCAGAAAAAGAATATTAAAATATATTTTGGGTGGTATGATTTATACGCTAATTATTTAATAAATGGTAACTATTATCTCAAGAGAAAAGTAAATTACAAGCTTTCAGCTGAATTTTACACAAGAGCCTTTGAAAATAACTATGGGTTTGTTTGGCAATTTTACAACGCAGCATGTGCTTATTGGAAAATCAATAAGAAGGAAGAAGCTAAAAAATATTATCAAATTGCCTTGAAAAATGGATGGAAAGGCATTGAACCATTAAAATCAAGTCCACTATGTGAATATCTATATGATTTAGAGGATAGCGTAATGATTGAATCTGAGTTGAAAATCTAGGAGGCGCTTTACAAAACAATTGTATGAGGAAAATATTTTGAAGGATTTCAGATTATGGGAAGTTTAAGCGCTAAATAATGTAAAAATTAATATTTGTGAATGGATATAGATTTATTAAGCTTAACTAAATTTATTTAACATTTTGACTATAAAGCGAAATAAGTATTAAAATTTGTTCTTTTAAAATTAAATATTATGCATTTGAAAAATATACAATAAGTACATTATAATGGTTATAAAGTATGAATTAACTATATATAAGATAATATATAAAAATTGGAAGTTTGGGAGGTAACCATGAACAATAAAGACAAAAAAAACACAGTAGAAAAATATATGACATTATATATGAGCATTGGAATGTGTTTCGGTGTTTCAGGTGGTTTAATATTTGGAATGATTATTTTCCCTGATAATATGGCGCTTGGAATGTGTTTCGGACTTCCAATCGGTATGTGTATCGGCATGGTAATAGGTCAATTAAAAGATAAACGTCTTTCTGAAAATATGATGATAATAAAAAAAATCAAAACTGTGGACGATTCAACAGATTTAGTGATTTATGTTAGTGATAAAAATGAGATAGAAAAGCAATATAGTGTCACTAAGCAACAAATGCAAGAAGAAAAATTCTTAGAAGGTGACCGAGTTTCAGAAGAAATAGATGGCTCTTTAATATCATTAGAAAGCAAATAAAATTATATGAAATTCAGTTTAGTAATAGATAATATTAATATATTATGAAAATAAAGTATAAAGCAGATACCGTAGTATTTAAAAATGAATATACGGTATTTTTTGTTTCGTAATTCAAAAATTTGACCAACTAATTAATGAACTATGATTTTTGAAATTAAATAGCATGGTATTTTAGGAGAGCTTAATAAGTATTTTTCTGTAAGGTAAATACTATGAAATTGTATTTAAGAGGGGAAAAGGAAATGAAATATTTAAAGAGTAAATAATACACTGTTTACAAAATATGTTATAATTTATTCATGATAATTATAATATTGTGTTCAATAAATAGGAATTTTAAAGGGGAAAATTATGGATAAAAATGAGCAATGGTTACAGTGGGCGATAGAATTACAAAGTCTTGCACAAGCAGGTCTTACATATGGTAAAGATGTTTATGATAAGGAACGATATGAACGTATTAGAGAAATATCAGCAGAAATTGTATCTAATATGTCGGATATTTCTTTAGGAATGGTGAAAAGCATTTTTTGTAATGAAAGTGGATACCAGACACCGAAACTTGAAACTCGTGCATCTATTTTTGAAAATGGAAAGATTCTTCTTGTTCGAGAGAATGATGGAAAATGGTCACTTCCAGGTGGTTGGTGTGATGTAAATGTGTCAGTTGGCGAAAATACAGTAAAAGAGGTAAAAGAAGAATCGGGTTTGGATGTGGTTGCAGACAGAATTATTGCGGTTCAGGATAGAGCAAAGCACAATCTTCCTGTCTATGCATATGGTATTTGCAAAGTATTTGTGCAATGTTCTGTAATTGGCGGACAGTTTGAAGAGAATATTGAAACAACAGAATATGGTTATTTCGAAGTGGATAATTTACCAGAACTTGCAACAGAGAAGAATAATGAGGAGCAAATTAAAATGTGTTTTGATGCATACTATATAGATGAGTGGAAAACACTATTTGATTAACAAATTTCAATTTGTAAGATAGATTAAGACAACTTTAAGGAACCAATTTTAAAATATTACGAAGAATAAATTAAATATTAAATTGCTTAGAATACCGTATTATTCAAATGAATATGCGGTATGTTTACATCCTTTAGTTATATTACGAATTAATTTTTAAATCTAAAAATACGAATAATGTTTTTAAAAAATTGAATAATGCGGTGAAAAAATTGTTTGAAAATCTTCTTTCATATATGGTTTATCCAGAATTAATTGGTTATAAATTATGCGATTTTAGTTCAATACGTAGTTATGCTTCATAATGAATTGCTTGATGTAAATAAATTTCTATAATACACTACAAAACTTACAATAATATGGTAAAATATATATATTATGAAACAAATTTATTTTATTACTTATGAATAATACCTGCATAAAAAGTGGAACTAACAATAGTTATATTATTATAAGATATGTGGAGGTTTTAGTATGAATATATTGATGTTAACTTGCAATATAATTATTCCTGTATTAATGATTTTCATAGGAATTTTATTTAAATGTAATTCATATAAAAAAATAGATAAAGCATTAGATTTAATTATACCTATAGCAATGTTTTTTAATGGATTTTTAGACGGAGAAAAAGAACATTTGTGTAAGAATACAAACAAATTAGATTCAGTTAATAGAAAGTATGGTTTAATATGGAGTATTTCAGGAGTAGGTACATTACTATTTACTATGATATCGCTAATATTAAATAAATCTAATATTTATAATACAAGTGTTACTTTACTAGAAGCTGAATGTTTAATATTAGTTGCTGTATTCGTTACTGTAGAATATATCTTAAAAAGAAATTTTAATAAAAATTACTAAAAAAATAATTTATATAAACACCGCATTATTCATGAATTGAATTTTGCGGTATTTTACGTGGCAATTTAAATAAGAGGTCAATATAAATAAAGAAAGATGAGGAACTAAGTTAATGAAAGAATTTAATTTTCCTTATGAAGAATTTAAGGTAAAAATATTAGAGTATTTTGGAAAAGAATATCTCATAGTAAAAGCTGAGAGAATATTGGGTGGAGCACAAAAATTTGTTTATAAAGTTACAACTCAAAATGGATTTATGTTTGTTATTTACATTTGGCATGAAAGTACTTCTTATTTTTCAGATTTGGAAGGTAATGATATCTTT
>NZ_BAAABH010000058.1:0-8425 GCF_054767855.1 Clostridium sp. CTA-19
TAGATATAACAATGAGAGAATACACTCTTCAATTGGATATGTTACACCACACGAATATTATCTTAAGAATTTAATGTGTGTTTAAAAATTTAAGCATATATTAGTATAAGTTAAGTTTGTCCAATTAGAGGGGAGCCGTCCGACAGTTGGAGGATATTACTAGTCACTTCATTCCTAGTAATACTAAACGTAATTTTTAGTTTAGTTTTATCTAAAGATTTAAGCAAGCAATTCCTCTAAGCATTGGCTCCATCACAAATGGGACAGGCACGGTAAATTTATTCTCTTCGTTAAAATTTGATACTCTCCTAATTTTATATTTCTACCTAAACTTTCAAAGCCAGTCTCAAACAATTCAAAAGAAACTGGCAGTCCAGTTTCCTCCATCATTGTCAATTGTCAAATGTCCATTGTCAATTTTTTAAAAATCATTTTCAGAAAGTGGTTGCCACTTTCCCCCTAAACTCTTAATTATTAATTCTTAACTCTTAACTCTTTTAAGGGGGACTGGATAACTTGTTTTATTTACGGTAATTAAATTTAAAGAGCTACTCTTCTATCTACTATTCTTCTTATCTTACCTGTTCGTCCTACTCTTTCTATTCCGAAGGGTGGTAATATTTCAATTTTTAAATCGTTAATTAAATTTTTTTTATAATCTATTCCTAAGCTTCTAATATTACTTTTTAAAGAAGTTACTATTTTCTCCTTTAATATGTCCCCTTTTAAAGCCATATCCTTATCTTTTGTTTCTATTTTAAATGTTACATCTCTCATTTCATCTACATTATCAACCACCACTTGAAAGAAAGGTGAAACTTCATTAACATTTTTTAATGCCTCATGTACATCATTTATATATATATCTGATACATTAAATCTTATAACATCATCAGTTCTTGACAATAATTTAAACTTCTTTGAAGTTCTTCCACAGGCGCATGGTTCATCAATCCACTGAATGCTATCTCCAAGTCTATATCTTATTATAGGATTAAGAAACCTCCTTAAGGTTGTTACAATTGCATCTCCATTTTTATCTCTTTCAACATAACACCAATCATTCATAACATGATGTTCAGTTCCCTTACAACATTCACATTGAAATCCTATGGGGCCAACTTCTACTGCTGCATATCCAAAGGATGCTATCTTTCTTGCACCAAATACCTTCTTTACATATTCCTGTGCTTTTAATGGCATATGCTCTCCTGCATAGAATATTTTTTCTAATTTAATATTTTCGTTTAATTTTTCTACCTCTTGAGCTAAAAGTATAATGTTTCCTGGAAGACTTATAAGTACATTAGGTTTAAATTTTTTTAGATACTCTATACTTTCCTTTTCAGGTTGATTAGCCGTTAGTGATAATATTTTACAGCCTGTTTCTTCTAGCCCTTCATTTACTGCTGGGAAAGCTGTCCAAAGGGCTCCTGCTTTCATATAGTTAACTGCAAAATCATTTTTATCTATACCAACAGCTCTAAAACCTTCTCCAAATATTTTTTTAGACTTTTCAAATTCCTCATTAGAATAAGCTACATACTTCATTTTACCTGTAGTTCCTCCAGCTGAAAAAACATAAGAACTTTCCATATTTCCTGTAATCATATCATTACTTTTATCTATACTATTTTCATAAATATGCTTTTTTTCAAGTATAGGAACATTTTTAAAATCCTGTAAACTTTTTAATGGAAGAGATACATCTTTATAAAACTCTTTATAAAATGGTGATTTTACAGCCTCATTAATAAGAGAATTTAATCTCCAGAGCAATATATCATCTTTTTTATCTTTATTAACATACTCAATTCCTAAATCATCTATCTTAATATTTTCTTTATTTATAAATCTTACAAGTAAATTAGTTATATACATTCCATCATGAGGTAAAGAGTCATCTTCACTTTTATTCATAGCTCCTGGTCTACAAAATCTCATTACTCCAAAATCAATTAAATCTTCAATTATATCTTGAACCCCATCATTACATGCTATAGCTAATGTAGACATATAATATTTTAAAAGTTTTATGTTTCCATCTAAAATATCTTTATAACTATCAACTACATTAACATATATAGTTCTATTTAGAGGGCAATCAGAAATATTATTTTTTTCTTCCATAATTATAGTATGATTTGCATTTTTACCTTCTAGCACTAACGCCCTATTATTAAATTCCTCCCATTTTGCAATTTCTCTTTTCTTTCTTATCTCAACAGCGTAATCTATATCCAATTGATTTTGAGGAAATTCTTTACCCTTTTCTTCTAAAGCATCATATAAATAATTAACAAAGTTTTTAACATCATTACTATTTTCTATAAATATATTTTGACAGCTTGTACATGCCCTTTGTTCCCAAAAAACTATGTCATCAGCAAAGTTCATTGCAGTTTCTCTTAATTCAAAATCATTTAAACCTTTACACACAATGCCAAAGCTTATTTTAGGACCAAAAGAATAAAGCTGAGTATTAACGGATAATCCATTTTTGTAATTTTTCACTGCTTCTTCTCCACCAAATAAAAGTATAGCATCAAAGCTATTTTTAGCAATTTTATCTAAAGCTTTATTACTGCTTTTCCAATAGGTAATTGCTATATATGGAGTAATTGCTTTATCTACATCTACTTCATCTAATGCTTTATAAAATAATGTTGGAAATAAAAAATCTTGACTAGAAACCTTTAATATATTTATATTTTTTGTTATTATTCCCATAATTAGTGAATCTATTGAACCTAAAAATATATTTCCTGCTGCTATATGAAGAACTGAACCAACTGGAACTGCCCTAGTCATTTTAGACTGTCTATCTTTTGTAAAATTATCTAAACAATGATAATCTCCAAGACTCTCCAATCTTAATTTTAGGGAATTTATGCTTAACATTTCTTTAAGGGACTCTATTCCCATATCAACCATTGAAGGAGAATAACTAATTAATTTAGGCATTTTCTCCATTATTTCTTTATAATAATCTCCATTTTTATCACATAATTTGTATGCAGTTTTTTCTAAAATATAAAGTATTTTATCTATAGGCGTATTGTTAAATTCTTTAGATTTTTTTCTTAAAAAAGCTGAATTAAAATGTTCATTTGCTTTCTCTTCTGTTAATTCTCCTTTTATATCTAACTGCTTTCCAAAACATATATGTTTAAAATCTTCTAATCTCATACCCTTACCCCCATGTAATCTAATCACTTAGCTATTTAGTATTTCCTGTGCTGCAATGGCGCAACCTTTATGCTTAGTTACTCCACCTCGTCGTATTCTTTCAATATAATCTCCCTTTATTCCACAAGGGCAGTCCTTTTTAATTACAACTAAATCCGTTGATAATACTGATAGATTAGGTTGTGCTGTATTATATGGCGTTATAAGTTGTAAAAGTCCTTCTTCTCCATATGACCTTTTCTTAAAAGTTATAGGATCCCTTGCAACTATTCTACTGTAAATAGGTGCATGTAAATGTCCTTCACTACATGAACAATAAGGAACTCCATGTTCTGCCATACCATAAGTATCTCTTATATTTTCACGTTTAAGACCAATATTTTTTTCTATATAATCCATAAAATCATTTAGTGACATACTTTTCCCTAAATGATTTTTCCAACCTCCCCCAGCTATTATGAACGAATCTTTGTGAACTTTAATTTTCCCATAACTCTCCTTGATTTCTTCTACCATTTTATACATAAATGCCGGAAATCCTAATAATCTTACAGGCGCTTCATTACCTAGTTCTTTAAAAATTTTAGCCCACTTTTTACTATCAAAAACGAACTCACCTTTATCTTCATCCCATTCAATCATCCAATTAACAGATAATGCAGGTGCAAGTCCTAAAATTTGCTCATCACTCCAGCTTGTCCCAACATTTTCTGCTTTTTTTATATCATATGAAAATAAGAAGTAATGTACTGGAGTATCACTCTTAAAACCTATAGCATTGAATGTATTTTCTGCTAAACTTTGTAGCCTAGAAAATGAATTTTTATCAAGGAATAATTGAGTTTTTTGACCATTAGTTCCTGAACTTGTTAAGATAAGTTCTAAATCATCCTTTTTAAAATTGCAAAAACCATTTATTTTCATAGTTCCAACAAATAAATTAGGGATATTATCTATATCCTCAATTGTACTTAAACTATTAATATTAAAATCTTCTCTTTCTGCTAAATATTTAATATATGGTTGATTATCAAGTTGAAATTTATAATTTTCATCTATAGCCTTTACAAACAATTCCTCTGTTTCTTTTGTAAAATTAAAAGCATCTTCCCTATTACATAACATATCTATGTTATTAAATTTCATATACTAATCCTCCTTTTTCTATTAAAATCAATATCCCATTCTTTTACATTATCAACTAAAGCATTTCCTATAACAGAATCTGCATATATTTTTTCATAATTAATTTCATCATTAATATATTGAAGTATCAATTCATCCTCATCACCATCTCCAGGCATAATGCCTGCAAAACAAAACCCAAATTGCTCCATCTTATCCCATATATATAGGCTACTTTTATTACAAAGTTTTAATCTTAAAAATATTGTTTTTTTCCCCTCAAAATATAATTTATTAAATTGATTTAATATCTTATTCATCTCATCTTTAGCAAATTCATTTACATATATTGTTCCTGTATCATATTCATCTACAATAGTTTTTATAGAAGTAACCTCTGAAAAACTTTTATTATCATCTTCTAGTTTTTTAAATACTACTTTCACGCCTAAATTATCATATATGTCATTAATAATTTCTTTATATTTTTCTAGTGTATAAATATATTTTTTACGTTGTCTTTTTAAATATTTATATTTTATGATAAGACTTTCTCTTTTTTCGTTTTTATCATGTATATCTCTAAATTTCAAAGCTGTAATTTTTGATAGAAGTAAAGCACAATCCTTAAATCCATTACTTTCTGCTGACTTTTGAGAATATGTATGACTTGTTACTGCATGTACATATATTCCTACATCTCCTCTTTTTTTGCTTTCCTCTATTACAAACCTTGTTAAATCTGTAAGGCACCCTCTCCCCCTAAATTTAGGGTCCACAAAAGCATGTGAAATTTCACATATATTAGGTTTTTGAAAGTATTCTAGAGCTATGTGTCCAATTACATTATTCCTTTCATCTAATGCTATATAAGATATTATTCTTTCTTCATGATTTAATTTCTCTATCATAGATTTATCATAGATATATTTGTGTATATATGAATTTCCATAAGTTCTATAAGCACAATTTACTATTCCTTCAGCTTCATTTTCTAACCTTTTTATTGTTATTTTCCTTTTTTCATCAGGCAATTCTCCTGAATTAATCCCTAAATCATAGTCAAGTTTATCTTTGACTTTTTTAGTTATTAATATCATGAATTCTTTTAGCAAAGTATCACCTCTCAAACGACATATTATTTTCTTTTAAACCAATAAACCTTTTTATACCATATAAGCCAGATTATATTATAATTGTTTAATTTTTCTTTTGCAAGTTTTCCCTTCTTTTTTTTGTTTTAAGAATTGCTTCTTTCAGTTTTTCTGTATGTTTTTTAATAAAAATAAATCTATAAAAGAATAATATCCTTTTATAGATTTATTTTTTATATAATGTAATTTATATTTTCTTTACCCCATAGTTCACTTATACTTTTAGTGAAAAATTCTTTATAGTTTTTCATTTCTTCATTTGTATAAATATACTTACCATATCCAAATTGTCCATATTTAAATTTCCTTAACTCCTCTTCCATAGGTAATGTTGTTTTAGGAAAGACTTTTAATATATTTTCCTTTGCTCTTTTCGTAAATCTATGAGAAATAACTTCAAACATTATGTTATTGTTATCCATTATAGATTTTGTGTACTTTAACATATCATAATATTTTTCTTCATAGCCTTCATCAAGAAAAACTGGTGCAATTATAAAACCTATAGGATAACCTGCGTCACTTACTTTTTTGGCTGCAGCTATTCTACCTTGAAAGTCCTCTGATTTATGTTCGTACTTTCTTATAGCTTCATTTATATTTATGCTAAATCGAATTGTTGTTCTTCCATTATGTTTTGCATTTAATAGACTATCAACTTCTGTAAATTTTGTAACAAATCTAAATAGAGATTTATCATTAGCTCCAAAATATTCAATGGCATCTTTTAATGCTCCTGTATAAGCTTCTACCGGTATTGGGTCTGAGGTCGCTGCACCTTCGAATATTGTTATGTCTGGTTTTCTTTCTTCTATATATTTCCCTGCTTTTTCTAAAATTTCATCTGTATTTACATGGATTTTTATGTATGGTTTCTTACCCATCTGAGTATTTAAATAACAATATTCACACATTCCCATACATCCACTTACTAATGGAAGTTGATAATGAGCAGATGGTTTGCAACTTTGAAAATCTAATTTTTTTCTTACTCCAACTACTAAGGTGCTCTTACCTTCTAAAAACATTTCTTTATCTGTTTTTCCTGGTATGCCTGTTATTCTACCATTTTTTGAATACTTTATTTCAACATCTTGATTTTTAAATAACTTAAGTAGCTCCTGACCTTTTTCATAATTTAATGCTGCTTCTTCAAAAATAACTCTTTTTGGATTAAACAAATTTTACACCTCTCTCTTGTGTTGAATAATTGTATAAAAATACACTGTTTAACTTAAGTCTATACAGAATATCTTTGTTATAAGCTTTAGATAGTTAAAAGTTAATTGTGAATTGTCCATTGTCAACTGTGAATTTTTTATTATATTATCTATAGTATTACTCATTTTTCTAAATAAGATTACTTTATTTTTTATTATATTAAGAATAAATCTACACTCTAACTTATATATTTTAATAGACAAGCTATATTTTTAATGGCAAAAGTCAAATAAATATATATATATTAAATTATGGGGGAGATTTTTTTGAAAAAGAGACTAGCTTTAATCTTTCAGACAGCTACTGTTTTTGTTGGTACTATTGTAGGGGCTGGCCTTGCATCAGGACAAGAAATAACTCAATTTTTTACAACCTATGGGTTTAAAAGTTTTTTTGGGTTATTAATTTGTGCAGCTTTTTATATTTTAGTTAGTTCTGCAATGGTATCAATTAGCTTAAAATTTAACTTAAATTCATATTCAGATTTTATAACTCTTGTTAGTCCTGGTTTCTTAGGAAAAATTACAGATTTATTAACTGGTTTGTTTTTAATTGCTGGGGCTTCTATAATTCTTGCTGGAGGAGGTGCACTATTAAAACAATACTTTGGTATTCCTAGAGTGGTTGGTGTAATTATTATGGCTGTTATTTCACTTTTCACTTTACTTAGAGATACAAAAGGTCTTATAACTATAAACACTCTTATAGTTCCTTCTTTAACTACTATAATAATTGCTGTATTTTTATTTTACTTAATAAATCATGGTGATATTATGTCCATTGATTATATGCAAAGTGTAAGAACTTTTAAAAATGAAATTATCCCTGGACAATGGATTGTTTCATCTTTTTTATACGCTGGTTTTAATATGTTATTCAGTAGTGGTGTTTTAGTTCCGTTAAGTAAAGAAATGAAAAGCAAATCTATAATAATAACCGGTGCATCAATTGGCGCATTGCTTTTAACATTACTAGCCTTTTTAATTAATTCAATGTTGCTTGTTAACATACCAGAAATTTTTCAATTTGAAATTCCATTATTGCATGTTGCCAGCAAGTTTGGAACTTTAATTCAATTATTACTTCTTGCTGTTATTTGGTGTGAAATGTTTTCTACAGAAGTTTCTGATATATATAGCGTTGGAAAAACTCTAGAGCAAAAATATAAAATACCTTATAAAATAGGAGTGATTCTAGTTCTTCTTGTAGCTCTACCTATTTCTCAATTAGGTTTTAAAAATTTAATAACATATCTTTATCCTGGATTTGGAGTAATTAGTTTAGTATTTGTATATCAAATATTTAAATTTTATTTTAAACATTGCAAGTAATAAAGAGGAAGAAGATCCTATTTAAATTTATTCATAAAATCTTTGTTATTAGTTCTGAAAAAACACGTAAAACTATATTGAAAAATGGACAATGGACAAAGGACAATTGACAATGTTAGTTGAAACTGGACTACCAGTTTCTTTTTTAATTTAAGGGAGTAAAATTTGAGTTTAGGATATAAAACAAACAAAAGCTAAAATCTAATTTTACAGCCGTAACAAATTTTATAATTGACATTTGACAATGGACAATTGACAACTCATAGGCCCCCGTGGAAAAGTAGACTCATAATTCGAATGGAACTATACTAGGATTAATGAATGGAGGGGTGCATTATGAGTGGAAATTTTATTAGAAAATATACTGAAGAAGAAAGAATGAAAATTGTAGAAGAGGCTTTAGCA
>NZ_BAAABH010000059.1:0-7176 GCF_054767855.1 Clostridium sp. CTA-19
ATGTTTAGGTCACTATCCACAAACTCATTATTACTTACAGAAATTTTCACTTCATCAACATTAAAGTTTTCATTAAATACTCCATTTAATAATTTAATTAATACCTTTTCTGATGTTGAAAATAAGTATTTTAATACAATATCTAATTTTACTTTATCTCTCTTTTCATTTCCTTTTTGCTGTTCTTTTAAAAGCTCCTTATTATGCTTTTCTTCATCTATATGTTTATTCATCATTTCACTACTTTCATTAGTTAATTTTTTATATTTATAGTATTCTTATACTTATATTATATCCAAATTATTATATATTTTCACTACCTCATGATTATGTTTTTAGTGAACTATCAAATTTTTTATTTAATTTGTGGTTATTACTATTCGCTTTGCTCCTAGTAATGCTAAACGTACTTTTTCAATTTGGTTTTACTAACAAAATCTGAGCAAGCAATCACTCAAAATTCTACTTCCATTACAAGAGGGACAGACGCGTAATTGTCTATTTTGCTATTCTTTTGGCTAGATACTTTTGCTGATTTTAGCTTTTCTCCAATAGCACTTAAAGTCGGTCCCAAACATCTACGCAGCAAAGCTGCTATTTTAGGACCGGCTTTGATTTGTTTAGGTTTTATTGATAATCTTTCGATTTCACTGTAAAAATAACTTACGGAAACTATACTTTGGTACGCCTGTCCTTCTTGTTACGGCGCTACAAACCTTGAATTTAACTTTAGTTAGATTCATCTCTCAAACTTAAATTTTAATCCCTTAAATTCAAAAGAAACTGGCAACCCAGTTTCCTCCATCATTGTCAAATGTCAATTGTCCATTATCAATTTTTTCAACTTATCCTTTTCCCATTGTATAACTTGTTACGGTGCTACACCTTGAATATATCTTTAGTTAGTTTAATCTCCCAAACTCAGATTTTACTCTGTTAAATTGAAAGAAACTGGACTAAAGTCCAGTTTCCTCCTTACCTTTTAACTGTTAACTATTAACTCTTAACTAGTTAAGTTACAGTTTCTTTTTAAATTTTTACTCCCTAAACTCTTACTCCCTAAACTTTTCAAATTGTCCTTTATCTATTGACTAAAGTCCAGATTCTTCAAATTTATGTTCCATTCCATGTGATAGTTTGTGTAATGGTTTCTTTAAGAACCCTATCACTAAGAATATAAATATTATTAAAAATAAGAATAGAACATCTTTTTTTACATGTGAACCAATTGGTCCTGCTATTGCTTGTCTAAATCCGTCAATAGCGTACGTAAATGGCCATAATGGTTGTAACATACCAAATATTTTTGGATTAGTTTGTATTGGATATAGACCACCAGAACCTGCTATTTGCATTACCATTATTACTACTGCAACTGCTTTTCCTACGTTTCCTAAAACAGATGCTAATGTGTAGATAATCATTACAAATGTTAATGATGAAAGTAATCCAAAAGCCATCATTAACGGGAAGTTTGCTGGTTTTACACCTAATATAAATACATCACCTAGCACAATAATTATAGTTTGGATTGCTGAAACAGTTAAAAATGTTAACATTTTTGCAAAGTGTCCCATCATAAAGGAAAGCTTCTTATTGCTACCTTCTATTGGTTCACATTCTACAGTTAACATAGATGATAGTAACAACGCTCCAACCCATATAGCAAGAGTTGTATAAAATGGAGTTAATCCAATACCAAATGTACCAACACCATAAAGCTCTGTTGCTTCTACTTCAATCGGTGAAGATATAAACGACCCCATAGTTTCTGGATCTTTAGACATCAAGTCAACCATATCATCTATATTCTTATCATTTAAATCTTTTGTTTTATCACTTAGCTTATCAACTTTGTCTTGAAAATCTCCTAGTTTATCTGTTAATTTATCTGCTTGGTCACTAGCTAACTTACTAGTACTTATTCCAAAGTTAGTTAATGCAGTTAATCTAGGAACAACTCCACGTACCCCATTTAAAACAGAATCTATAACATTCATTCCTCCAGATACCTGATCACCAAGACTATTTAAAACATTTAATCCACTATCAAAGAATCTATTTGATAGATTACCTATGCTGTTAGAAACCTTTGTATTTGCTTCTGTTAAAGCATCTATCGCCATGTTTATATTTTCTTTCGTTTCGCCTTTATTTATAGCAGTCCTTACATCTTCTATTCTATTTTTTTGATCTACTAATGATGATTGTATATTTCTAAATATATCTGTTATATTATCTAATATAGGACTACCTAAAGCACCATTAATAGCCTCTAAATTTTCAATATTTCTATCTGTTATAGGTTTTAATATATCCACCATAGTATCCATATCATCTAACACTTTGTTAGCATTCTCTGGTGAAAATTCATTATTTTTATCTCTTAACTTATTTAAAGACGATTGAATATTATTATTTATACTTTGCAATTCAATTACATCATTACTTAAGTTATTTGATAGAGTACTTAAATCTTGCTGAGTAGATGTTATTAACCCTTTACTAGCATTAGTAACTTGCTGAAGACTATCTATTTGGTTGGTTATTAATGGTAAATCATTTTTAACCTGATATAAATAAGTCTCAAAGCTCTTTGTATTTTTATTTGCAGTTGCAATATGATCTTTCACACTTTGCAAATTATTATTTGTAGAAGTAATTACATCTTTTATTTCTAATATTTTCGGTTTATTATCTTCTACTTTAACCCCTAGTTCATTTAAAGTTTCAAAAGCTTTTTCATTTACTGTAGTTACAAAATTAGTTTTTATCTCATCTGTAACTTTACCTTTTACTGCACTAGTGATTTTTGTAGCAATGGCATTTGCCTTTTCATTGTTTTTATATATAATATTAGGTTTTTGAGGAGTAGTAGTTGTAAGACTTACTAATCCTTTAGAAAAATTAGCTGGTATTTCTATTAAAGAATAGTACTTTCCTTCATTCAAGCCATAATTAGCTTGCCATTCATCTAGAAAAATCCAATCTATTGAATCATTTTTCTTAAGAGATTCTATTACCTCATTACCTACGTTAATAGTCTTATCATTTATTGTGGCACCTTCATCTTTATTTACTACAGCCACTGGCATATTTCCAGTGTTAGCATAAGGGTCCCAACAAGCTTTTATATTAACCCACGCATAAAGGGATGGAATAATACAAAGCCCTATAATTATTATAAGTGTAGGTTTGTTTGTTACTATTGCTTTTAAATCTTCACGCCAAACTTTAAAAATTTCCTTCAAATGCATTCACCCCCTCGAGTCACTTTATTATTCTGCTACTCTTGACTTTTTAAAGCTATCTTCAAAACTTCTTACCTTGTTATGAAGTGGCTCTTTAAAGAAGAATCCTATTAATAAAAATAGTATTGTGTAAATTATCAATATAACGAAATCCACTATAACACTACTCATAAGTGGACCTGCTACAGCCTCTCTAAACCCACCTACTGCATAAGTAAACGGGAAGAATGGTTGAAGTACCCTAAAGAACTTAGGATCTACTTGTATTGGATAAGTTCCTCCACATCCAGCAAGCTGAATAACCATAAATACTATAGCTATATCTTTTCCTATATTTCCTAGTACAGAAACTAAAGTGAACACAATAGTTGTAAATGCTATTGATGTAACAATACCAAATGCCAACATCAGTGGGAAGTTTACAACATAAACATCTAAAAGCAATTTATTCCCTAAAGTAACTATAGCTCCTTGAAAAACGGCTAAAAGTACAAAAGTCATTAACTTTCCAAAATGTCTTTCTCTTACTCTTATATTTGCTCCACCTTCAAATTCTGGTGGTTCTGTTTTTAATATTGATACTAAAATTAGAGCACCTACCCATAATGCCAAAACTGAATAAATTGGAGTCATCGCTGACCCATAGTTAGGCACATGGAACACTGGTTCTTCCTTTAATTCAAATGGGCTAGAAATAAAATCTCCCATAAGACTTGAACTACCTTGCATTACACTTATAATGCCGATAATATCATTATCATTTATTTTTTCCAATTTATTACTTAGCTGACTTATAACATCTTTAAATGAAAGTAAGTCTTTCCTTAAGTCAGTAGAAATTTTAGCAGCAAGCTCACTTCCTTCTGCTCCTGATTTTAATAAGTTGTCCATTTGTGGAACTAAACCCTTAGATGTTTCTAAAAGCTTACATGCATCGTCAGTGATACTTACAAAACTATTTGTTATTGTATTAAGCGCTGGTCTTGCATTTGAATCAAAATCACTTACAGCTTGGCTTATGTGTGTATTAACATTTTTAATACTATTTATAGTAGTTAACATAGCACTATCATTAATCTCGCCAGTTGAGCTCATTGAATTTTGTAAGTTTTCTACGTTACTTTTAGCTTCACTTAATGCGTTTTCAGCATTATTTAAATAGGTTATATTATTCGAAATCGCTTGATTAGGTTGTGCCTTGTTTACTTCATCTAAAAACTTAATATCAGATGAAATAGAATTATTTAGTGTATTTATCTCTCTACTTATTTGAGATACATTTCTTTTTGAATCATTTGAACTTCTATTTGAGTTTATACGCTCTGCTAAATCATAAATTCTATCTATAGAAGCTTTTGATTCTTTTAAACTAAGTTGCAAATTGTCTATAGTATTATTAAAACTTTTTTCAGTATCTTGCACTATATTACCAGTACTTTGTGTACTATCTTGAATACCTGACAAACTATCTGTAATTGATGGTAAAGTTGCTCTAAAATCTGTTAGGAAGTCGCCTAAGTTTTTAGCCGAACTATCTACCCCTTCTAACAAACCTGTTATAGAATCCATATTTTTATTTACAGAAATAATCGCCTTTTTTAAAGCAAGTATATCAGTTTTATTTTTTTCTGCATTCTTACCTAATATATTTAATTCGTTAAACACTTCTTCATTTACTGTACTTATGAAATTTGTAGTTATTTCATTTACTAATGAGCCTTTTGCAGCATTACTTATACTAGTTGCTACAGGATTTAATTTTGTGTTTACTTTATATTTTACTTTTGGCTTAATTGGATTATCTGATGTTAAACTTGTTAAGTCCTCTGTAAAATCTTCTGGTATCTCTATCATGGCATAATAGGTTCCATCTACAACACCCATCTCTGCCTCTTTGGAATTAACAAATTTCCATCCAAGTTTATCATTATCCTTTAAATTATCTATTACATCATTTCCAATGTTTAAGTCCTTGTTTAAAAAGTTTGCACCTTTATCCTTATTTACTACAGCTACTGGAAAAGTACTTGTAGTTTCATATGGGTCCCAACTTGCCTTTATATTTACCCAGGCATAAAGAGACGGTAAAATACATACTCCTGCAACAATTAAAAGTGCTACTGGATTTTTTGTAATGCTCTTAAGGTCTCGCTTAAACACTTTTAACGCATCCTTCATCTTTAACCTCCATATTCATTGCTAGTTTCTAAATTTAAACTTGTTTCAAGATCATATTATTCTAACATAATAATATAAAAACTTAATTTAAAATTCTTCTTATGCTTTCAAATAATATTGGTTTCATCTCCTCAATAGAAGCTGGTTCTTCTAATATAATTGAACTATAACAAACTCCACTGGTTAATTCAATTATTAAGAACAATAGTTTCTTAGCATCTTCGTTTTTAATATTCTCTTTTTCTTGTATTCTTGAAACAAATTCTTGATATATATGTTCAAACTCCTCATACTCTTCTCTCTCAGATATCCCTCTTTTGTATATACCCCAAGATAAATTCTTATGTATCAGCTTTAATAACTTTTTATCTTCTTTTAAATAGTCAATAATATAGTTGATAAAAAATATTACTTCCTCTGATAAATCATTAAACTTATTCTTGTTAGCTTGTTCCAAAGCTTTTTTTAAAATTAAACAACATTTGTTAAGTATTATAATCTCCCTTAAATAATACTTGTCTTTAAAATATAAATAGAAAGTCCCCTTTGCAACTCCAGCCTCCTTTGTAATATCACTTATATATGTATCGTTTATACCTTTAGTTACAAAAAGATTATAAGCTACTTCCATTAAATTCTTTTTCTTCTCTAACTTATTACATTCAGATTTTTTCAGCTTAGATTTGATCCCCTTACTCAACTTCATTCCCCTTTCAAAATGACCTTTAGTCATTTTTAATCATAAAATTATTATAATCCTCTTTTTTCAAAAAATCAATGATTTTTCTGTCCACAAGTCATTTTTCTAATCTTTTAATAATTCATTTTAAACCGACAATTCCATCTACAGCAAATAAGACTTTGCTAGTTAAAAGTTAATACGGATACACATTTTGAAAATATTACATATCTTTAGTTAAAAGTTAAGAGTGAATAGTTAACAGTTGTGGTTATTACTACTCACTTCGTTCCTAGTAATGCTAAACGTACTTTTATATAAATTTGCAAAGCAAATTATATTTATAGATTTAAAAGAAAGTGGTTGCACTTTCATCCATCATTGTCAATTGTCCTTTGTCCATTGTCAATTTTTTCAACTTATCCTTTGTCCATTGTCAATTATATAATTTGTTACGGCTACACATTTTGAAAATATTACATATTTCAAGTTAAGAGTGAAAATGCTTTTCTAGTTAAGAGTTAAGAGTTAATAATTAACAGTTGTGGTTATTACTATTCGCTTTGCTCCTAGTAATGCTAAACGTACTTTTTTATATAAATTTGCAAAGCAAATTATATTTATAGATTTAAAAGAAAGTGGTTGCACTTTCATCCATCATTGTCAAATGTCAATTATCCATTGTCAATTTTTCAAGCTCCCTACCTCAACTAAGTATGCAATCGTTCAAAGTTCTACTTCCATTACAAGAGGGACAGACGCGTAATTGGCTACTTTCCTATTCTTTTGGATAGATACTTTTGTTGATTTTAGTTTTTCTCCAATATTGCTCGAAGTCGGTCCCAAACATCTACGTAGCAAAGCTACTATTTTAGGACCGGCTTTGATTGCTTTAGATTTTATTGATACCCTTTCGATTTCACTGTGAAAATAACTTATGGAAAACATACTTTGGTACGCCTGTCCTTCTTGTTACGGCTGTACACACTAAATTTAGCTTTAGTTTGTTTTATATCCTAAACTCAGATTTTACTCCCTTAAATTCAAAAGAAACTGGCAGTCCAGTTT
>NZ_BAAABH010000060.1:0-6927 GCF_054767855.1 Clostridium sp. CTA-19
ATGTTTAGGTCACTATCCACAAACTCATTATTACTTACAGAAATTTTCACTTCATCAACATTAAAGTTTTCATTAAATACTCCATTTAATAATTTAATTAATACCTTTTCTGATGTTGAAAATAAGTATTTTAATACAATATCTAATTTCACTTTATCTTTATTTTCATTTCCTTTTACCTGTTCTTTTAAAAGCTCCTTGTTATGCTTTTCTTCATCTATATGTTTATTCATCATTTCACTACTTTCATTAGTTAATTTTTTATATTTATAGTATTCTTATACTTACATTATATCCAAATTATTATATGTTTTCACTACCTCATAATTATATTTTTAGGGAACTATCACATTTTTTATTTAACTTATGGTTATTACTACTCACTTTGTTACTAGTAATTCTCAACGTATTTTTGAATCTAGTTTTACTAACAAAATCTAAGTATGCAATCGTTCAAAGTTCTACCTCCATCACAAGAGGGACAGACGCGTAATTGGCTACTTTCCTATTCTTTTGGATATATACTTTTGTTGATTTTAGTTTCTCTCCAATAGTACTCAAAGTCGGTCCCGAACCTCTACGCAGCAAAGCTGCTATTTTAGGACCGGCTTTGATTGTTTTAGGTTTTATTGATAACCCTCTGATTTCACTGTAAAAATAACTTATGGAATACATACTTTGGTACGCCTGTCCTTCTTGTTATGGCTACACATTTTGAATCTAGCTTTTGTTTGTTTTATACCCCCAACCTAGAATTTACTCTATTAAATTGAAAGAAACTGGCAGTCCAGTTTCCTCCACCATTGTCAAATGTCAATTGTCCATTGTCAATTTTTCAAACTCCCTACCTCAACTAAGTATGTAATCGTTCAAAGTTCTACCTCCATCACAAATGGGACAGGCACGATAAATTTATTTTCTTCGCTAACACATGCTGCTCTCCTAATTTTTTATTTTTCCACTAATAAATCAAAGCCAGTCCCGAACCTCTACGCAGCAAAGCTACTTTATTTCAAAGAAACTGGTGATCCAGTTTCATCCTGAACTCTTAACTATTAATTATTAACTCTTAACTATTTAAGGGACTAGCTAACTTTTTTTTATTTATGATAACTAAATTTAAAGAGCTGCTCTCTATTTTATGGGTATACACCTTTCGTGCCTGTCCCATTTGTTACGGCTGTAAACTTTGAATACAACTTTGTTTAATTTAATATCATAAACTTAGAATTTAATTCCTATAGTTCAAAGAAACTGGAATCCAGTTTCCTCCATCATTGTCAAATGTCAATTGTCCATTGTCAATTCCTAAATAAATTGTCCTTTGTCCTTTGTCAATTATATAATTTGCTACGACTGCATACTTTTGAATCTAGCTTTAGTTAGTTTTATATCCTAAACTCAAATTCTACTCCCTTAAATTAAAAAGAAACTGGACTAGTGTCCAGTTTCCTCCTAAATTCTTAATTCCTAATTCTTAATCCTTATTTTTTTAATTGTCCTCTATTAAATTTCCTCTTATATCTAAATCTTTTAAGCTTTTCATTTCCTTTATAGATTTAGGTAATTCTTCTATATAATTTACTTTCAATGATAACACTCTTAAATTTTGTAAATTTGTTATCGTTTCTGGAATTTCTTTTAATTCATTAGCACATAAATATAACTTCTCTAATTTATCTAACTTTCCTATTGATTCTGGTAAATAGCTCAAGTTATTTGCTTGTACTATAAAATCTTCTAAATTATTTAGTTCACCTATACTATTAGGTAATACAGTCAACTGATTATCAGCTAAATATAACTCCCGTAGATTTTTTAAGCTACCAATATTATCTGGCAACATAATTAATTGATTATCATCTAATTCTAAAGTTTTTAGATTTTTCAATGCTTCTATTTCATTAGGGATAGTAGTTAAATGATTACTATTTAAAATTAAAGCCTCTATATTTTCTAGATGTCTTATTCCATCTATATTAGATATACCTCTATCTTCTAAGTCTAAAACCCCACTCATATTGTTAAGATCGCCAACGGTAATCTCTGCATCAAAAGGTTTGCCTAATTTTTCATTCAATGCCTTTTTAAAATTAGGATCTGAAAATTTTACTATATCTGTTGTATTATCCTCTACAATATATTCTACATTATCTATATCTATTTTATATTTCTTATCATCCTCGACACACGTATCCTGATGGGTCCATTTAACCAACTGAGTATCTTTTACATTATCACAAGCTAATACATATTCTTTAGGTGCTAATATAATGCTACTTAATATAGCTGATAATATTATTAATTGTATTTTCTTCTTATTCAAAATTTTCCCCCCACTTCAAAAATACAAACTTTATATAACTTAACTCCATAGATTAATTTTAATTATTATTTAATACTTATTGTTGTAATATACATATCGACAAATTTAGATATTTATTAACACTTTTTTTACATATTATAAATATAATTACTTTGTTTTTTCTAAAATCACTTGCATTTTATAAGTATTTTTAGAAAAAAAAACACGGCTAATATACATATATATACTAGCCGGTTGTATCATTAACTCCATATATTTCAGATACCCAAATACAAAATATACTTCATTGTTTCATATATAATTACAAAGTAATATAATTATTCAGTTTTATTAACAAAATTATACATTGTTTTCATTTCTTTTTCAATAGCCTAAAATTTTCACTCTGTATGATAATAATTTTATCACTCAAAGGAATAATCGTGCTTATGTAATATTTCTTTAGTAAAACAACACAAATACTTTATATTATCTTTTAAACTCTAAATTAAGTACACTTAAATCAAATTCACTTAACTCTTTATTACTGCAATCTATAATAAAACTAAATAATTTTGCTTTATTAGAATTTAATTCTATCCCATCTATTTCTAAAGTAGTTGTATGTATTATTTCTTTATTCTTATCATATATTGTTATAGGTAATTTTTCCACCTTAAATGTTTTATTCTTACCATTCCTAACCAAAAAAGTAACCTTTACTTTATTATCTTTTTCCATATATACTTCATATGTAGTTAAATCAACTTGTCCCTTTTCTATTGGTGGCAATGTATTCAATGATTGTTTTAAAAACATTTGCATTTCAAAAGGTATTTTTTCTATATCTTCATATTCAATATGGGCTACATTTAAAGTTTCTATTTGTTCACTAAATATAATTTTACAACCTTTATTTATATTTATATTTTCAGGCATATTTGCCTTACTAAACAATATTTTATGCGGCCTTGCACTATAAGCAGGTACTTCGCCTAAGGAATCTAATTTAAAAGTTTCTGACACTAAAATATTTTCATTTTCATCAACCAACGTTAACGGCAAAGTAGTAAAGTGAAGGTCATCCTTTGTAGCATTTCTAAAAAAAACTCCAATTTCAATATTTTCACCATCATCAAAAACATAAGACGTTCTTATATTTACATCGTTTTCCCTTATACCATCAAACTCTTCTAACTCTTCTTCTAACATCATCTTTTTTATATCTGAAACTAAAGCTTCTTCATCTGGATGTAAAGATAACTTCAGTTTTACACAATTTACATCACTATTACTCATAAAAATCCTCCGTATATAATTATTACACCTTATCTTTATTGTTTTTATCCATATTTAGTCATACAGATATAATTATACCATCATTGACTAACATAATTAATAGCAAATGCAAATATAAAAAATTTATTTTTTTAACTTTCTACCTCAACTAAACAAAAAATCATAACTCTTAATCCTTAATTTTTTAATTCTCAACTGTTCTTTGTGAATTTTTAATTCCTTAAATTTTAATTTTAAATTAAATAAGTCTTTTAACTAACTAAGTTGTAAAAGCCACCTATTTTTATTTAATCTTCTTTTAAAATTCTTCTTGCAGTAACATATCCATAATATGATGATGACATTTTCACAACATCTCCCATCCCTGGTGAATGTATATACTGTCCATTACCTATGTATATCGCTACGTGATCAGAGTAATCTCCAGAATAGCTAAAGAAAATTAAATCTCCTGGTATTAAATCTTCTTTATTGACCTTATATCCTTTACTCATTTGATCTACTACTGTTCTTCCTATATCAACTCCAACTTGTTTATATACATATTGTGTTAACCCTGAAGAATCAAATCCTTTTTCTGGAGAATTCCCTGCCCATGCATAAGGTGTTCCTCTTAAACTATGAGCTATTGATATCACTCTATCTCTTTTCAAATCATTATTACAGTTATTAGAAACATAATCTACATATTCTTCTATAGTTTGAACATTATCTAAAATATTAGAAGATATAGCTCTATCTCCACCTAATAAATATACATTTGTATCATTAGATATATTTTTCTCTAAACTTTCATTTATATTTTCATCTAAAGTACCATCACTTAAAATTATATGACTTTTATTTAATGCAGCTAACACAGACACTGTTAATGAGTCTACCAAATGATTATTACCTCCATTAGCTACATATAAATTTTTAAAATAATCATAAGATGAAGGAATACCAATTAAAAATTTATCTTCAAAGGATTTAGTACCTTTATTAAAATCAAAATTAAAATATTTACAAATTATAGTGTTAGTTTCATATCTATTTTCTCCACCTAATCTAATAGCCCTTAATTTGTTATATACTAAATCATCTGATATGACTCTGCTTCCTCCAATAGCATAGACTTCTCTAGCATTTAGAAGAATACTTTCTCCCATACCAGAAATTTTACTTTCAGTATTAGCTAAAACTATTGGCATAGATTTACTACAAGCAATTGGTGCTATAGATAAAGCATCTGCTAGTCCATTTCCAGAAACTAAACAAGCACTAGAAATATCTCCACCTTTATTAATATATTCCTTTAAAATATTTTCTGATGTCTCATATCTACTATCCCCGCCTAGTCTTATGACTTCTATGTTATTTTTTAAAAGTTCATCTTCAACTTTTGTAGATATAACACTTGTACCTGTAGGTATATACACACATGTTATGCTGTTTTCTATAAGTTTATTTAAAACCAAACTATTTAATTCATCTTTAGAATCATTTAAATATATTGGAGCACCTACCTTATAAGCTAATGGTGCGACGGCTAAAGAATCGACCAAATTCTTATCATTTGATGGTGCTAATATAGCACAGTTATAATCATAGCCCATTTTATTTCCTCTATTAGCTATAAATTCATCTGCTATAGCTATAGCTGTTTCAACACGAGTCTCCCCTGCTAATCGTGTGTATTTTATACTTCCTGTTTCTCCAAAAACAGTAGCTGAACTAAAACACAAAATTCCAGCCATACATAATGTAATTATTCTTTTTTTAAACATCACACATTCCTCCTTTTACTTAACATTTGAATTATATTAAATTTTACAGTAAAAATCAAACAAATTTTTACAAAATTTATATTAATACAAATTAAATACAGTTAAGTAACTTTGTTTTTAGTAATGCTAAACGTATCTTTTAATCTACAAAAGTAAAACTCCTAAGCAATCAATCACCCCAAGTTCTACCTCCATCACAAGAGGGACAGACGCGTAATTGGCTATTTTGCTATTCTTTTGGCTAGATACTTTTGCTGATTTTAGTTTCTCTACAATACTGCTCGAAGTCGGTCCCCAACATCTACGCAGCAAAGCTGCTATTTTAGGACCGGCTTTGATTGCTTTAGATTTTATTGATACCCTTTCGATTTCACTGTAAAAATAACTTATAGAAAACATACTTTGGTACGCCTGTCCTTCTTGTTACGGCTGTAAACCCTGAATCTAATTTTGTTTAATTTAATATCATAAACTTAGAATTTAACCCCTATAGTTCAAAGAAACTGGAATCCAGTTTCAACCATCATTGTCAATTGTCCTATGTCATTTTTTTTAAATTGTCCATTGCCAATAAAAAAGCCAACCTCTTATTAGAGATTGGCTTTTTCGTTATTGTTTTTTATCTTTTACTTTATTAACTTCATCTAAATTTACTTCTAATGTTTCAGCTATAGTTTCGGCATCCATACCTTTTTTCAACATTAACCCTATTGCTTTTTCCATACCCTTTTCTATTCCTTTTTCTATCCCTTTTTCTATTCCCTTTTTTTCAACTTCTGGATCATATAATGTTTTTGTCATTGTAATCACCTCTTCTTCTATTCTTTCATCTTTAAAGTAATTTCTATTCAAATATTCAATTAGGTTTTGTATTGCAAGTAACATTTTATGAAAATCTTGATGTAATATCTCATTTTCTTGCAACAATTCTTGTGATTCTTTGGCTATTTTTGATGCTATTCCCCTCGCCTGTAGTGATAGTTCTTTTATTCTATTTATATCATTTTTTCTTTGTGCTTTGTCTAATTTTTTTCTTAGATTAAATAATTGTAGTGGTAGTAATGGGTACATCTTCTTCTCTATAAGCTCTTCATCAGTGTACTCCCAATATTTCATTACTGGCACTGTATATATTATTTTTTGATTATCAGAGAAAATTATTCTTAATTTTAGTATGTCTTCTATTTCTCTGTTTTCTTCAAAGAATATTACCCTTTGTCTTGGAAAGTAAATTGTTTTCATGTCATCTTGGATATTCTTATTTTGATTATTTGTATTTAAATCTTCTTTTCCTTTGTTAAATCCATATTCAAACATCCTAATAACCATTGTATTATCATTTTTAGTTTGAAATTCTATATGGTAGTTTACTTTGCTGTCATCTTGGTTCAACATGTTAAAAAATACATCACCTCTAATTATGTTTAGGTCACTATCCACAAACTCATTATTACTTACAGAAATTTTCACTTCATCAACATTAAAGTTTTCATTAAATACTCCATTTAATAATTTAATTAATACCTTTTCTGATGTTGAAAATAAGTATTTTAA
>NZ_BAAABH010000061.1:0-6287 GCF_054767855.1 Clostridium sp. CTA-19
ACTGTACTGTGTGGGAGGGTAGGTTGTTGCCAGGTAATATTCCGCGATAGCTCAACGGTGGAGCACTCGGCTGTTAACCGATAGGTTGAAGGTTCGAATCCTTTTCGCGGAGCCATTTTGGAAACATAGAAGTAGAATATCTACTTCTTTTTTTTATTTAAAAAAATATGAATTCTTAAATATTAGAAAATATATAGTATAATTATGGAATAAGACAATGAAATAATTAAAGTTATTAAGTATTATAAAGGAGTAAGTATATGAGAATATTACATACTGCAGATTGGCATTTAGGAAAAAATTTAGAAGGCTTTAGTAGGATGGATGAGCAGGAAGAATTTTTAAATGATTTTATAGAGATAGTTGAAAGTAATAAAGTAGATTTAATTATTATAGCAGGTGATATATATGATAATAGTAATCCACCGGCAAGAGCAGAAAGAATGTTTTACAACACATTAAAAAAATTATCTAAAAATGGTGAAAGATTAACATTGATAATTTCAGGGAACCATGATAATCCAGATAGATTAGTGGCAGCAGGTCCATTGGCAAGAGAGCATGGAATCATTATGGTAGGAAGGCCTAAATCAATAGTTGAAACAGGTATATATGGTAAACATAGAGTTTGTAATTCAGGGGAAGGATTCATAGAAATAGAAGTAAATGGAGAAAGAGCAGTAATATTAACAGTAGCATATCCAAGTGAAAAAAGATTAAATGAAGTTCTATATGATGGAATGGATGAAGAGGAAGAAAAGGCAAAAAATTATAGTGATAGGATAAAACTACTTTTTGACAATTTAAGTAAAAATTATAGAAAAGATACTATAAACATAGCAGTATCTCATTTATTTGCAATGGGAAGTGAAGAAGCGGGATCAGAAAGAAATATACAACTTGGAGGAAGTTTTATAGTAGATGGAAGTTGTTTCCCAAAAGAAGCACAGTACATTGCATTAGGACATGTTCATAAACCGCAAGTTGTTCCTGGAACTAAGAAAAAAGTTAGGTACTCTGGTTCACCACTGCAGTACAATAAAAAAGAAATAGGTTTTGTAAAAAAATGTTTTATTATAGATATAAAAGCAGGAGAAGAATTTAATCTTGAAGAGATTGAATTTGAAAATTATAAACCAATAGAAATTTGGAGATGTAAAAGTATAGAGGAAGCTATTAAGAAGTGTGAAGAAAATGGAAATAGAGAATGTTGGGTCTATTTAGAAATATGTACAGACAGATATATAAGAGAAGACGAAATAAAATCTATGAAAAGCTTAAAGAAAGACATATTGGAAATTATACCTAAAATTAAAGAAGAAGAAGAAGAATTTGATATGGCGACTTTTTTAGAAAAATCTTTTGAAAGCATTTTTAAGGAATTTTATTTTAAGGAGAGAAAAGTGGAACCACAAGATGAAATTGTAGATTTATTATTATCTATAGTTAAGGATGGTGATGAAAATGAAACCAATTAGTTTAAAAATAAAAGGTTTGAATAGCTTTATAGAAGAACAAACAATTGATTTTAAAAAATTAACAGACAAAGGATTTTTTGGAATATTTGGTCCTACTGGAAGTGGTAAATCTACAATACTTGATGGAATAACATTAGCTTTGTACGGAGAAGTTTCTAGAAAAAGTTCTAATTTTATAAATACAAATTGTAATAGTGTAAATGTACTTTATCAGTTTCAAATATCTGGAACAAAAATTAAAAAATATATTGTAGAGAGAGAGTTTAAAAGAGATAAATCAGGTAACATAAGATCTAAATCAGCTAAAATATTAGATGTGACTTGTGAAGCAGTAGAAGTTTTAGAAGAAGGAGCAAAAAATGTAACTGCAAAATGTAAAGAAATTATAGGATTAGAATTAGATGATTTTACAAGAACTGTAGTATTACCTCAAGGCAAATTTAGTGATTTTTTGAAACTTGAAGGTAAAGATAGAAGAAATATGTTAGAGAGGTTATTTAATTTACAAAAATATGGAGATAACTTATCTAACAAGTTGATAAGTAAAATAAAAGGAGAAAGACAAAAATATAATATACTTCAAGGTGAGTTAAAAGGCTATGAAGATATAGATAATGAAGATTTAAAAGTAAAAGAAGAGAGATTAGAATCCGCTTTAAAAAATAAAGAAAATATAGAAAAAGAATTAATAGTAATAGAAAAAACATATAATGAAAATAGTGTAATTTGGAATCTACAAGAAGAATTGAAAAAAAGTGAACATATTTTTAAGTGTTTAAAGTTAAAAGAAGAAGAAAATAATATTAAGGAAACTAAAATTTTAAAAGGTGAATCTTATTTAAAAATAAAACCTTATATGGATGCTCGCCATGAGACATTGAAACAATATAATATTGAAAATAGAAAACTTAATATTATACAAAAAGATATTGAAAATATAAAAACTGAAAAAGAAAAATTAGAAGCTATTTTAAGAGAGATAATAGAAAAAAAAGAGAATGAACTTCCAAGTTTAAAAATAAGAAAAGAACGAATTGATGAAGCTATGGAAGAAGTAAAAAACATTAAAAACTTAAAGAATGAAGCAAAATATTTGGAGGAAGAACTACAGGAAAAAGACAAACTAATAAAAAATATAAATAATAATATAAAGGGATTAGAAGAAGATATTATTATTTTAAATAATGAAAGAGAAGTAAAAGAAAAAAGTATAGATAAATTAAAAGTATCAGATGAGAATAGAACAAAGATAAATGAAGGAGTAATCATTAGTAATGATTATAAATCATTAACTAGTCAAAAAAAGAATTTATTATTAGAAATAAATATATTAGAAGAGAACATGAAAGTTAATAAAAATAACAGATATGAATTAAAAACTAAAATTGATGAATTAAATATTAAGTTAAATGATTTAAAAGAAAAACAGCAAGAGCTAATGGAAAAAAATATCACTAATCCTAAGGAACTGTTAAAATTTCAAGAAGAAATTTCATATTATAAAGGTAAATGGAGCAGATATGACTTACTAATAAAAGAGTTAGAAGAAAATAATGTTTTATTAAAAGACTCTACAACAGAATTAAATTTTAAAACAGCAGAAAGAGATAATTTAGAAAATAGTGTAAAGACATTAAGAGATTATGTAAATAAAATTGAAATTGAAAATATAGCACAATGTTTAAGAGAAAAACTTTTTAAAGGATGTCCATGTCCAGTATGTGGTTCTATAGATCATTCAATAGATAATTTAGAAAGTATTAATCTAAGTAAAAATGATACATCAAAAGAAATCCTAAAAGAAAATGAAGAAATACTAAAGGAATTTAATGAAAGAATTATCATATTAAAAAACAATATAGATTCTTATAAGAAATCAATAGAACAACAATATTTTAAAATAGAAGAATTAGGAGAAGATTTTAAAAAAGTATCAATAGAAGAACTAGAGGATAGATTTGAATTATTAAGAACTCAATTTGATAAGTATGATAAGGAAAAGAACACTATAGAAAATAATATAAAAGAATTAAGTGAAGATATAAATAAAAAAGATATAGAATATAGCAAGATAGATACAATAGTAACTCAAAATACTGAAAGATTAGAAAAGTTAAAAATACAGTTAAATAAATTAGAAAAACAGATTAATGATGTTAAAATTAATTTAATTAAGTTAAAAGAAGAATTAAAAATAGAAAACTTTCAAGAAATAAGTAAAGAGATATCAGAAAATGATAAGCAAATAACCAGACTTGAAAATAATCTTAAAGAATTAAGACAGGATATATCAAAAAAATTATTAGATAAAGAAAAATTAAATAAGGATGTATCAACGTTAAATGAAAATTTAAAGGAAAAAAAAGTTATATTGCAAGAAAAAAATAAAAGAATAGTAGAAAAAGAAAATTATATTATAAATATAATAGGAAATATTAAAGATTTAACATTAGCAAAAGAAGAGGTAAGCAAACTTATATTAGAAATAGAAAGCAACTATATTAAAGCAGAAAGAGAAAAAAAATCCATAGATGATAAATATAATAAGTCAAATGAAGAATTTGTTGGAGTAAGAACAAATGTTGCAAGTTTAATAGAAAGAGGAAAAAATGATAGAAAAAATCTTGATAAAGCATTAATAGAAGAAAACTTTAGTTGTATAGAAGAAGCAAATGAATATAAAATATCAAGGGAAAATCTAGATATAATAAAAAGAGAGTTTAAAGACTATAATAATGAATTATCTAAAATTATAGGTGCCATAGAAAATTTAAAAAATAAAATAGGTAAGAATAGGTTAACAGAAGAACAATGGCAGGAAATTAAAATATTAAAAGAAGAAAAAAATAAAGAGTTGAAAATGATAGAAGAAGTTGTAATTACTTTAAAATCCGAAACTAACAATATGAAAGAAAAGCTTATGCACTTAAAGGAATTATTAGATAATAAAAAACAATTAGAATACAAAATGAGTTTATTAGATGATTTAGATAAGTTATTTAAAGGTAAAAAGTTTGTTGAATTTGTAGCCTATCATCAGTTAAAATATGTATCACTAGAGGCGTCTAAAAGACTAAAAGAAATAACAAATGGAAACTATGGATTAGAAGTAGATGACAATGGTAAATTTATAATAAGAGATTATAAAAATGGTGGGTTTCAAAGGGATGCATCTACATTATCAGGTGGCGAAACATTTTTAGTTTCACTATCACTAGCTTTAGCACTTTCAACACAAATACAACTTAAAGGAACTGCACCTTTAGAATTGTTTTTCCTTGATGAAGGTTTTGGAACATTAGATGATGAATTATTAGATATTGTTATGTGTTCTCTTGAAAAAATTCATAATGAAAAATTGTCGGTAGGTATAATAAGTCATGTAGAGTCAATAAAGAATAGAGTTCCAATAAAACTTATATTAACTCCAGCTCAATCAGGTCTAGGAGGTAGTAAAGTGAAAATAGAACGAAGTTGATAATAAATAAACTCCAGAATTAATTCTGGAGTTTATTTATTATATTAGATATGTATCTATTAGCAAAATCATAAAAACGTTCATTACTAAAACTATATAAACTATATTGATTTAATATAAAGCTAATAGTTGTGTAAAGAGAGTTTAAATTAAGAGAAATATCTAATTCTTCATAGTTACAGTTTACATTAATTTTAAGAAAAATTTTATAGTAATCGCAATAAGAAGAAATACAGTTAAAATTACATAAATTTATACATTTTCCACAATCAGTGCAAAGTTTAGTATCTAAATTTATTTTATTATTTACTATAGTTAAGGCATTATACTTGCACTTATTAATACATGATTTGCATAATTTACATTTAGAAGAATCAATATGTATTTGTGAATAAGGTTTAATAAATATATCATTATTTTGTGATTTTAAACAGTTGTTAAAGCAACCTATGACACCAATGGTTATCTTATGAGGCAAAGATAAGCCTATAGTAATATTTTGAATAGTTGCTGCAATAGATTGGGTATTAGTATGACTATTTTTACAAACAGTTCCGCGACAAGCTGTTATAGGATGAACAAATTTACCCATTGCAGCTGTAGTAAAATTATATTTTTTGAGTGTATCAAGTACCAAACTTACATCATTTTTGTTTATATAAGGAATTTCTATACAACAACGGGATGTAAGAGTAACATATTCTTTACCATAAATTTTAGCTATTTCATTTAATATGTTTAATTCATCACAAGAAAAATTACCACCGTTACTTAAAATTCTTATAGAATAAAAGTCTTTGTGGTTTTGTTCAAGAACACCTAATGATTTCAAATTAGAAAATTTACCCATAGTTAACTCCTTAATATACATTTAATTAGAAAATAGATAAAAATTATTTGTCTATTTTATAAAACTATTTATTATTTTATTATGTGTCTAATATAAAATTTTGCTTTTAATTTATTAATAGAGTAACAGAGTTAGAAAAAATTATATATAGGTAATATATAATTTGAAGCAAACTTTCCCACGCGTATCAATAAATGAAATTCATAAGAACTATAAAGAAAACAGAAGAAATATAGGAATAATTTAATTAAATAAGGTAAATAATAATAAATGTGGCTTAAAAAGTTTAATATAATAAGTCTTGTCGCTGAGGGGCAACGCCGAAAGGTAAGAGTTMTTAAAGCGAAAAAGTTTTTCAAAAACAACTTAAAAAAGTTGTTGACAAGGGAAAAACAAGATGGTAAACTGATTAAGCAGTCGGGAAACGACGGCAAATAAGTTAAAAATTGGTCTTTGAAAATTAAACAGATAAATATAGGTA
>NZ_BAAABH010000062.1:0-5903 GCF_054767855.1 Clostridium sp. CTA-19
GAAGATCCTAGGTAATTAACATTAATGCCTTTAGGAATGATTAAAATAAGGATAGAATAGATATGTAAGTTGATAACCATGAAATTTGTAATGGATGAGAACATTATAATAGAATGTGGTAAGGACTAATTGAATTACTAGGTTTAGAAGTACATAAATATTTATAAGATAATAGTTATAAAGAAAAGTTAAATAAACCAGTAAAGGTATATAACTTTGAAGTTTCTAATTGGCATACTTACTTTGTTTCAGATACTGGAGTACTTGTTCATAATAATTGTAGTATGGGAAGTGCTAAGGGGGAGGCTAATCCTGTTTCTAGAAAGCAAGCTTTGTCAGAAATTAAGAAGGATTTAGGCATAAGTAAATCGCAACATCCTCTTGAGCAAAAAATGGTTCCTTTATTGGATGAGAATAAAAAGAGAATTCTAGATGCGAATAATAACTTTGTAGAAACACGTGAGTTAACATATTCAGTGCAAGGAAAATTTGATGTACAAGGAAATCCTATAGATAAGGCGGTTATACAAGACCATTCTTACGGACATTATTATAATTCTGGTATTGGTAATCAACCTTCCCATTTTAATGTTAGACCTTCAACAAATACTAAGAACGGAGCCGTTCAGTGTATGAAGGACCATTATTACTTTAATTATAGAAATAGAAAATAGGTGGTGAAACTATGTTTGAAGGAATTGATAATGCAGTTGTAATTAAGAATATTTTTGGTGACAAAAATGTATTTGAAAAAGCTGAACTAATTAATGTAAATTGGCAAATGATTGATTCTAGAATTGAGTTATCAATATTAGTTCATGATGAGCCAACAAAGGTTCCTAAAAAATGGGGTGTCTTTGAAAGTGTCTATGTAAGGCTAGAGTTTTATGGCTTGAACTATTTAAGAATAGACGTAAAAGAAGATAAGCCAAGAATCGAGAAGTTTACTATGCAGAGCAATAGCGATAAGTACTGTTGTGAAATATCTATGAGTGATGAGCAGGAAATTCAGTGTACGTTTGAAGTGGCTCGTATTCAAAATATTAAACCGTTTGTAGATAAGCAGTAAATATTTATCAGTTTAAATCTATGTGGAATTCAGGGATATTGTAGAAGTGGCACAGATTTTTGTTGCCACTTCTTTTCTCTCATTTCATTTTTCTATCTAAGACCAGGGGCGGCTAAAGCTGATTTTTATGTTGGACCTGAAGGAAATGTTTATACCACTATAAGAGAATATGATATATACAAAAATGTTGAGTACGCAAGAGATAGTTTGATTCAAAATACCCCTGGAGTTAAAAGAAAAGCGATGGCAATAGGTGCATATGATTTAGAAAGTGGTAATGTTGTTGCAGATTTTGCTGGAGAAATACCAAATAATATAAATTTACAGCTTATAAATAAAGCAAACCCAATTGGTGGCGTTGGGTCAAAAGGAGTTAATAGAAAAAATACAGTTGGTGCATGTGCGGAATTTAGACGTGTAAATCAATTACTAAATATAGGAAGTGATATTAGAAATATAAGATTTACCAAGGCAGTAAGACCAAGAACTGGAGCGATAAAATCTCCATGTAATAATTGTTTAGAGATATTTGGTGATTCATATTGATAGGAGAATAAAAATGAGAATAACAGAATTTGATTTAGAAATTGAAGATTTAGAATGGTATGCTATTGATAGCAATGACAATATTGCACAATTTACAACTGAAGGTACAGGATGTGTACCAGAATTTATTTGTGAATCTAGAGAAATTTTGGATATAGTGTGCGAATATTTTGATGCACTTAGTACTTATATTGCAGAAGCTAAACTTGTTAATAAGTCAGTTGAGGAATATCCAAGTGATAATTATCTTAAAGAATGTATAAACATGACACGAAAAGGTATTTTCTGTTATGATGTTTCAAATGCACCACAGCATCTACAAGATTACTAATTGGTTAGTAAACCTGATAAAGGACTATATTTATCAGATTTACCAAAAGAAATACAAGAAATACTTATAAATTATAGAATAAATGATGTGTGTTTTAGTAAGGATGAGCGTATTAGTGTAGTTACTGCATAATCTAAATAACGTAGTGAAAAGATGAAATGAATCAGCTGAAATTTAAGTAGGCTGGTTCATTATTTTTTTAGTAGATAAATAAATAATTGGGATCAATAAAGAAGTTCCTAGGTAATTAACACTAATGCCTTTAGGAATAATTAAAATAAGGATAGAATAGATATGTAAGTTGATAACCATGAAATTTGTAATGGATGATAAGATTATAATAGAATGTGGTAAGGACTAATTGAATTACTAGGTTTAGAAGTAACTTTAGAAATACACAAATATTTATAAGATAATAGTTATAAAGAAAAGCTAAATAAGCCAGTAAAGGTATATAACTTTGAAGTTTCTAATTGGCATACTTACTTTGTTTCAGATGCTGGAGTACTTGTTCATAATACTTGTAGTATGGGAAGTGCTAAGGGAGATAGGAGAACCTAAAATTGTATTGCCAAGTAAACCACATACAAATGGAACTCAAGGTCATTGGGAAACAATACTTGATGAAGTAGATGTCATGAAAAATAGTGGTGATTATAAAAAGGTATATGTAAATAAAGGTCTTAGTAATGAAATTCCAGGAGCAAAACCTAACAGAAGACCAGATGTAATGGGGGTAAGACATAATGGTACAATAGACCAAGTTGAAGTACCAAGTAAAACAGATGACCCAGCAGCTTTACTTGAGAGAATGATTGATAATCAAAGAATAATTGGAGATAGAGCTGGTACAATAAAAGTGAGACCTATAAAATAATAAGGAGAATATGAATATGGAGAAAGAAACAATTTCAATTACAATATATGGGAAAAACATTGATAATGATTTTAAGTGGGAAGACTGGTATGAAGACGCTAAAAAAATAATTGAATCATTAGGATATAATTACAATTATGTAGGTATAAGAACTCAAAAACTTAATTCAGGAAAAGTAATGAAATTGAGTAGAAATGAAAAAAAGGTTCTGAATGAAATTCAAAATGGGCAAGAAATTAAATACATTTCAATGTTTTCAATACCACAAGATTTTCAAAGTGCTTCTTTTGATTATGATGTAATGATAGTGAGGAATTCTCAGTTTATAACATTAACAGTTAATAAAGGTGATTTTAATAAAATAGATGAACAAAAATTATTGCAACTGTCAAACAAATATATTAATAATGTACATGGAGAAATATATGAAATGGATAGATATGAATCACCATTAATTTATGCATCAAAAGCTAATCCAACATCATTTTTTAAATCACTAAATATAATTAAAGAGATAAGCTAAATGCAAAATTATAAATTAACTAACTTCATAAAATGGAAAATTGAATAAATTAAATGAAGTAATAACTATATAAAAAATTAAACTTCATAGTTTTAATAATGTAATAAAAAATGAAATGAACCAGCTGAAATTTAAGTAGGCTGGTTCATTGTTTTTTAGTAGATAATATGTAAGTTGATAACCATGAAATTTGTAATGGATGAGAAGATTATAATAGAATGTGGTAAGGACTAATTGAATTACTAGGTTTAGAAGTACATAAATATTTATAAGATAATAGTTATAAAGAGAAGTTAAATAAACCAGTAAAGGTATATAACTTTGAAGTTTCTAATTGGCATACTTACTTTGTTTCAGATGCTGGAGTGCTTGTTCATAATACTTGTAGTATGGGTAGCCCTAAAGTATATAATCCAGTAGAATTTAATGGTACATTTAAAGTTAATGGAGAGGTAAGAGATGTAAGTAGACGTGTATATCAAAGAGGAGATATAGACATAAATTACTATGACAAAGATTCTGGATTGACTAATCTTCAGCTAATGAAAAAGGGAAGAGCTCCAATTGATAGTGATGGAAAGTCTATACAATTACACCACTTAACACAACAAGAATCAGGAGCAATGGTAGAAATATTAGAAGGTACTCATCAAAAGTATACTAATCAACTTCATGGATTAGTTGGAGAAGGTGAAAGTTTTAGGAATAATCCAATATTAGAAAAGCAATATAATAAATTTAGGAGTAAATATTGGAGGTCTAGATATAAAGACTTTACTAAATAGGAGGAAGAGATTTAATGCAAGAAAAAATAATAAGTATGATAGAAAAGTACTCAGAGGATGAAGACTTTATAGGAAAAATATCAAATGATGAAATAATCAGTGATTCTAAAAAAGAATTAGGTATTAATGTACCTGAGCAATATAAATGGTTTATTAAGAATTATGGTCAAGGTGGAATAGGCGGAGTACAAATATTAGGTATATCTAAGGTAAATAGACCAGTGTTTAGAGATATTACTATAGAGTATAGGAATTATGGGTTATCGACTAATTTAATAGTAGTAGAAAATTGTGATGAATGGTTGTATTGTATAGATATAAATACTGAAAAAGTAATCGAATGGGATAGAATAGGTGGGATATTAGGTGAACGATATAATACATTTTTAGAATTTTTAGCTGATAGATTCAATGATGAAATAGAGAATATGTAGCATAAAAATCGCTAATAACAATATTTAAAAGCATAACTCTAGAATTATTGGCTGCGTTAAGTTTAAGTATTCTATAGCTTATAGAAATAAATGAAATATCAAATTAAAGTAATGACATAATATTAATAATGCAGTGTAATCAAGGCAGAAGAACTAGCTGAAAAATAAAACAGGCTAGTTTCTTGATTTTACGTGAGAAGTACTGGAAAGACAAGATTGTAACAGTAGAATGTAATAAGACGGACTCTGTTCCAAGGGGGCGGCTGAAGTTAAAACATTATTTAGAGGTGAGCGTTCAACAGTAACTTCAGATGTTGTGTTTGAACAGGGATTCACATCTAAAGGAACTCATACTAATTTAGAACAACATGTTACAAGTAATACAACAGCAGGTAACTTTATCCCAACTACTTCGGAAAAGGGAATTGAACAGCAATTCGCAGGAAAAAATGGTTATATGTACGAAATAGAAACTTCAAATTATATTGATGTTAATAGAACACTTGGTGCTAAGTCCCCTCTTCCAGAACAGATGGAATTCTCAATACCTGGTGGTATAAATCAATCACAAATTAAAGGTGCATGGGTGATGAAAAAAGGTGTTCCAACAGGAGAGTTTATTCCTAATCCAAGATTTAAGGGAGGTAAATAAGTGAATATTGAAAGAAAAATTGTTAAACTACTAATGAATGAAGAAAAACTGATTTTTGCAGATTTAGTTTTATACGAAGAAGCAATTGATGATGAAGATATGGTTCTCTTAGAGGTAAACATTGATGGTCAAAAGATTAGCTATAAAAGTGAAAACTTCTTTTCTGCACTGTTGAATTTAAGGAAAGAGCTAGAAAAGAAAAATATTCAAATTATTTGCAATGGTGCTGCTAAAAATATTTATCCATCAACTATGCAAATGTCTATGGGAAGCGGAAGAACAGCATATAGACTATGTATGGGGAATCAAGCAAAAAATTCAGATATGGTTGATATATTTGATTACGATGAAGATTTAGAATTTGCAAATATTGAAGAGCAATCTAAATATTATACTGAATGGTTAAAAAGTATAATGGCATAGAAAGTGTATAAAAAACATTTAGGAAGGTATGTTTATTATGACAATTAAATTTTACAAGGTTAATGATGAATATGGATGCTTTTCTAACTTTTTTAGACATGGCTTTAAATTTGTTGGTAAGTATTGGATGACAAGTGAACATTATTTCCAAGCCCAAAAGTTTATTGGAACTGAATATGAAGAACAAGTTAGAATGTCATCAACACCAATGGAAGCAGCAAACATGGGACGTGATAGAAGTAAACCACTTAGGAAAGATTGGG
>NZ_BAAABH010000063.1:0-5446 GCF_054767855.1 Clostridium sp. CTA-19
ATTATGTAAGTAACTATAACTTTAAAAGAATACATTCTTCAATTGACTTCAATTGATTATAGGACTCCAAATGAGTTTTATAATTTAACAAATAGTAATTTTAAGAATAAGCTAGTAATTAGCATTTAGAGTCCACTTTGAGGGGGCCAATCCGACAATTTAGGTTGAAACTGGATTCCAGTTTCTTTTTAATTTAAGGGAGTAAATTCTAATTTTGTGATATTAAATTAAACAAAGTTATATTCAAAGTTTACAACCGTAACAAATGGGACAGGCACGAAAGGTGTATACCCATAAAATAGAGAGCAGCTTTTATAATTTAATTACTGTAAATAAAAAAAGTTAGCCAGTCCCTTAAATAGTTAAGAGTTAAGAGTTCAGGATGAAACTGGATCACCAGTTTCTTTGAATTAGAGGGAGTAAATTTTGAGTTTCAGGGATAAAATTAGCCAAAGCTAAATTCAAAGTTTACAACCGTAACAAGAAGGACAGGCGTATCAAAGTATATTTTCCATAAGTGATTGTCACAGTGAAATCGAAAGGTTATCAATAAAATCTAAAGAAATCAAAGCCGGTCCTAAAATAGCAGCTTTGCTACGTAGAGGTTAGGGACTGGCTTTGATTTATTAGTGGAAAAATAAAAAAAATAGGAGAGCATCAAGTGTTAGCGAAGAAAATAAATTTACCGTGCCTGTCCCATTTGTTATGGAGCTAAGATTATAATTTATTGCTTACTTAGATTTTGTTAGTAAAACTAGATTCAAAAATACGTTGAGAATTACTAGGAACGAAGTGAGTAGTAATAACCACAACTGTTAACTATTCACTCTTAACTCTTAACTGAAAAAGTCCCTCTTGTGATGGAGCCAACACTAGGGGTAATTGCTTGTTTGAAAATTTCACTAAAACCCAAATAGGGGTACTGGTTCTTTATTTAACTTGTTATGGGAATACAGCAATTGTGGAATCTACAGTTTAAACGAAGAAAATAGAAATAAATGAACCTGTCCCGCTTGTTATGGAAGTATAACTTAGGGATATTGCTTGTTTAGTTTAGGTAGAGAGTTTTAGAAAATTGACAATGGACAAAGGGCAACTTATTTAGGAATTGACAATTGACAATGGACATTTGACAATGATGGAGGAAACTGGACTACCAGTTTCTTTTTAATTTAAGGGAGTAAATTCTAATTTTGTGATATTAAATTAAACAAAGTTATATTCAAAGTTTACAACCGTAACAAATGGGACAGGCACGAAAGGTGTATACCCATAAAATAGAGAGCAGCTCTTATAATTTAATTACTATAAATAAAAAAAGTTAGCCAGTCCCTTAAATAGTTAAGAGTTAAGAGTTCAGGATGAAACTGGATCACCAGTTTCTTTGAAATAAAGTAGCTTTGCTGCGTAGAGGTTCGGGACTGGCTTTGATTTATTAGTGAAAAAATAAAAAATTAGGAGAGCATCAAGTGTTAGCGAAGAAAATAAATTTATCGTGCCTGTCCCATTTGTTATGGAGCTAAGATTATAATTTATTGCTTACTTAGATTTTGTTAGTAAAACTAGATTCAAAAATACGTTGAGAATTACTAGGAACGAAGTGAATAGCAATAACTAAAACTAAGTTATTAGTTATAAATTTTAAGAGATTTTCAAAAAAATAATAGAAAAATATTAGATTATAACAAATTTTTAGTGAAAAATTTGTAAGGTTTTGTATTTTTTAGATATATAAGTTGAAAAATATGCTGTAGAATTGTATAATTATTTTGAATTGAAAAACAAATATAGTGAAATATACCCACTTTTAATTTGTTCAAGAAATTAAATATTTTCTTGATTTCAAATTGAATTTGAGCATATGCTCACTTTTTTGCTGCTCAAAATTAAAATTTAATTTCAGAGCTATATAGCAAAATAATTTTAATTTTATTTTTTATATATTTAATGCATTAATAAACATTATTTTGCTATAAAATTCAAAGAACAAAAAATCAAATAGGTTTTAGGCAATTAAGAAATGAGAGGTGGAATCAAAATATTTGTTTTTGTAATATATGTAGTTTTAGATGAATTTTAAATAAAATAGGTTTAGTCGCAATAAAGGAAATAACTTTATAAAATTAGTAATACTCTTAATTCTCAATTGCTTAGGAAAGAGGAGGGTATGTTATGTTTAAAAAATTTACAAATGGCTGTGTTAAGTTAGTTCAAAAATACTTACCAGATCCATTTATCTTTGCAGCAGTACTTACAGTTTTAGTTTTTGTTCTAGGTATGATTTTAACAGGTCAAACACCAGTTCAAATGGTTGGACACTGGGGAAATGGAATGTGGACATTATTAGCCTTTTCCATGCAAATGGCATTAGTTCTAGTTTTAGGACATGCTCTTGCAAATGCTCCAGCTTTTAACAAATTACTAAAAAAAATGGCGAAAGTGCCTAAAAATCAATTTCAAGCAATTATAATAGTTACTTTTATTTCATTAGTAGCATGTTGGATTAACTGGGGATTTGGACTTGTTATAGGAGCTATATTTGCAAAAGAGGTTGCAAGTCAAGTTAAGAAGGTTGACTATCGTTTATTGATAGCATCAGCATATTCTGGATTTTTAGTTTGGCATGCAGGACTTTCTGGTTCTATTCCACTAACTGTAGCAAGTGGTGGAGAAGATGTTAAGCAATTAACTAGAGGGGTTATAGATAAGGCTATCCCAACAAGTGAGACTATATTTAACCCTGTTATGTTAATAACTTTAATAGTGCTTATGATAACATTACCACTTGTTAATAGAGCTATGCATCCAAGTGAAAAGGATACTGTTGTTATAGACCCATCTTTGTTAGAGGATTCTAAAGAAGAAGTTGCAAGTTCTGTAGCGGTTACACCAGCAGATAAAATTGAGACAAGCCCTGTAATATCAATACTTCTTTGCATTTTAGGGTTTTCTTATATAATTTATTACTTTATAACTAAAGGATTTAATTTAAACTTAGATATTGTAAATACTATATTCTTATTTACTGGTATATTGCTTCATAAAACACCAAGAAATTATGTTGCAGCAATAGGGGATGCCGCTAAAGGTTCAGCTGGAATTATACTTCAGTTCCCATTTTATGCAGGAATAACAGGAATGATGATAGGTGCTAATGCTGATGGAGCATCATTGGCAGGAGTTATATCAACAGGATTTGTATCTATATCTACTAAGACTACATTTCCAATATTCTCATTCTTGAGTGCTGGTATAGTTAACTTCTTTGTTCCTTCTGGTGGAGGACAATGGGCAGTGCAAGCTCCTATAATGTTGCCAGCAGGTCAAGCTTTAGGAGTTCCAGCAGCAATAACATCTATGTCTATTGCTTGGGGAGATGCTTGGACAAATATGATTCAACCATTCTGGGCATTACCTGCACTAGGAATAGCTGGTCTTGGAGCCAAAGATATAATGGGATATTGTTTGGTTGACCTTATATATTCAGGAATAATAATAATACTAGGATTTTTATTGTGCGGATTTATATTTTAGGGGAGTAAAAGAAAGAAACTGGATTTCCAGTTTCTTTTTTTGCGGTTAAATAAGTTATTAAAGTGATAAATTTATAGAAAAATCTATAGACACTAAAGTTTTAGTGAAAAGAGTACGTTTATACTAATAAGGAGTATATTTAAAAATTATTAAACTAATTAGTGACAGAAATTTATATAGCAGATTATGAAACTAAGCATAGGGCTTAGTTTAAATTATTTTAACAGAATGGCTTATCTAATAAGTTGAAAAAATGTAAAAATATACTATAATTAAAAGGGGTTTCTTATATAGGAAAATAAGCTCATATTTAAGTTTATTCATCAAATTTTTGTTATAAGTTTATAAAAAGTACCGTTAGAATTATCAGTAAAGTACCAACTTGAATTTTCTCACTTGATAAATGAATAACTTTAGAACCATATAGTTACCCTTAATTTTTAACTTGAATAAGCCATATCTATTAGTGTTGTGATAATAGTAATTTTTTTCATTTGATAAGAGCATAAGTTTAAATTTAGATTTGGAATGCTAAGTTAATAACAAGTTACGTTATATAGACGAAGAATATTTAAAATAGGGGAGGCTTTTATTATGATTTATATAAATTTATCTGAAATTATGGAGATAGAAGGCTTTAATGAAGAGGAAGATAAGGTTGAAATTGTATTTAATAATAAAAATTTCGAGTTTAAGACCTTCAAAGATTATGGGGATAAATCTTCTATTGTTTTAAGAAAAATTTGTGATGAAGAGTTAGATAGTTGTTGTGAAGATATAGAGATAGTTGTGCAGGAAGATAAAAATAATATATTAAAACTTCAAGATGATGAAGTTTTAGATAAAAGCACAAATATAGGATTGAATTTAGATAATAAAGAAATTGAAAGTTACGAAGAAGATGAGTATATAGAAGAAGTTAATGAAGTTGTAGAGGAACATTTAAAAATTTTAGATGCAGATTATAATATTTTAACAAAAACTTTTTCTTTAAATTTAAATAGAAATTTAGATAGTAAATTAATAAAAAACAATTTCTTTGATATTTTTGAAATAAATTTAATGGAAGAGGATAACAAATATCTTAAATTTGTGAATAAGGTTGAAAAGGTAGATATAGAAGGAAATTTAGTTAAAATTAAGTTTGAAAGTTTTCAAAGTCTTGATTTAAGTAAGGCTATAAATATAAAGTTTATTGAAAATAACATAATAGAAAATGTTGATTTAGAAAAGATGGATGTTAAGATAGTGAAATATTTTATAAAAAACAAAAAGGAAAAAGTAAAACTTTTTAGTGGACAAGAATTAAATAAGATATTAACAGAATTTCATTTTTCAGGTATTGTAGAAGAATTTGAAATGACTATGGAAGGTGCAGGATATTTGTTTACTAATAGTAATATAAAAGTAAAGAAAATAAATAATGATATGTATGCAATTAATGATGAACAAAATATAAAATTTAAAGATAGTGAAGAAAAGTATGTAGGATATGTTGGATTCAAAGAAGCTAATATAAGTTTAAAACTACCTACAGGCATAAAAAAAGTTTTTAATTTATCTTTTAAGTTTTTAGATGATAAAATTGTAGCTATATGGGATTACAATGATCTTATGAATGAAATTGTAGAAACTATGAAATTAGAAAATATAGCAGTTTCTGCAAGGGGATAGATTTTGTAGTGAAAAGCTAGATAGTTAAGAATCTTAATTGGTTAATAGATAAGAGTTTAAAAAATTGACATTTGACAATGGACAATTGACAATGATGGTCTCATAGGCCCCCATGGAAAAGTAGACTCATAATTCGAATGGAACTATACTAGGATTAATGAATGGAGGGGTGCATTATGAGTGGGAATTTTATTAGAAAATATACTGAAGAAGAAAGAGTGAAAATTGTAGAAGAGGC
>NZ_BAAABH010000064.1:0-4650 GCF_054767855.1 Clostridium sp. CTA-19
TACCATCTTGTTTTTCCCTTGTCAACAACTTTTTTAAGTTGTTTTTGAAAAACTTTTTCGCTTTAAGAACTCTTACCTTTCGGCGTTGCCCCTCAGCGACAAGACTTATTATATTAAACTTTTTAAGCCACATTTATTATTATTTACCTTGTTTAATTAAATTATTCCTATTTTTCTTTTAAATACTACATTTTTCTTTTAGATTTCATCTACTGACACACACGGTTAAGTTTGTGTTTCTAAATATGATTTTTATGCAATTTCTATTTAATTGTATATGTACGAAAATAACTGTCTATCTTAATAATAAGGTTATATATAAGTTTCAAATATTTAAATTAAAAATTTATAAATTTATCTATTAATATTTCCCCTATAATCTATGATATAATTTAAAACTACTTATTCACTTAAATGTTTTTTAATGATAACTATAACTTCATATATATTATAGTTATTAAAATTTCTCGAAATAATTAATATAATAAGTTCTTAAATTTATAATTTTTATAACAAGAAATCTAATCTATACATTAGGATTGATGTTGTATTACCATATTGACTTTATTTTTTCCTATTATTAGTTTAAAATAGTATATAAATACTATATAAAATGTAAATTAATAAATAATTTCACATTTTAATTAAATATTATATTTTAACTATGCTATTATTTTAATTTTTATAATTGGTTTATAATAACAATTAATATATTAATGTAATATTGTATTCATAAAATTTTTTTAAAGAAAGGTATGTGTATTATGACTAAAGAAATGAATTCATCTAACTTTATAAAAAATATAGTAATCGACGACTTAAAAAATGGTAAACATGATTCTATTTTAACTCGTTTTCCACCTGAACCTAACGGTTACTTACATATAGGTCACGCTAAATCTATAGTTTTAAACTTCGAATTAGCCGACGAGTTTAAAGGAAAAACAAATCTAAGATTTGATGATACTAATCCTACTAAAGAAGATACTGAATATGTTGAATCTATAAAAGAGGATGTTCAATGGTTAGGTTTTGATTGGGATAATTTATATTTTGCATCTGACTATTTTGAAGAAATGTATGATAGAGCTATTTTATTAATAAAAAAAGGTAAAGCATATGTTTGTGACTTAACATCAGATGAAATGAGAGAATATAGAGGTACTCTAACATCACCTGGAAAAGAAAGTCCATATAGAAATAGATCTATAGAGGAAAACTTAGATTTATTCGGGAAAATGAGAAATGGTGAATTTAAAGATGGTGAGAAAGTTTTAAGAGCTAAAATAGATATGGCATCTCCAAACATAAATATGAGGGATCCTATAATATACAGAATTGCTCATTCAACACATCATAATACTGGAGATAAGTGGTGTATATATCCAATGTACGACTATGCTCATCCATTAGAAGATGCTATAGAAGGCATTACTCATTCAATTTGCACTTTAGAATTTGAAGATCATAGACCTTTGTATGATTGGGTTGTAAATGAATGTGAAATGTTAGCAAAACCTCAACAAATTGAATTTGCAAGATTAAATATAACTAATACTGTTATGAGTAAGAGAAAATTAAAAATGTTGGTTGATGAAAATGTTGTTGATGGATGGGATGATCCTAGAATGCCAACTATAGCTGGTTTAAGAAGAAAAGGATATACTCCTGAATCTATAAGAAACTTCTGTAGAGCTATCGGAGTTGCTAAAGCTGCTTCCACTGTAGATAGTCAAATGCTTGAATATTTTATAAGAGAAGATTTACATTCTAAAGCACCAAGAGCAATGGCAGTTTTAAAACCATTAAAATTAGTTATAACTAATTATCCAGAAGGCCAAGTAGAGATGCTACCTATAGAAAACAATCCTGATAATGAAAATGCTGGAGTAAGACAAGTACCATTTTCTAGAGAATTATATATTGAACAAGAAGATTTTATGGAGAATCCTCCTAAAAAATACTTTAGATTATTCCCTGGAAATGAAGTAAGACTAAAAGGAGCATACTTTGTTAAATGTAATGAAGTTATAAAAGATGCTGATGGTAATGTAACAGAAATTCGTTGTACTTATGATCCTGAAACTAAAAGTGGTACTGGATTTACAGGAAGAAAGGTAAAAGGAACAATCCATTGGGTTGATGCTAAAGCTGCAATTCCTGCTGAATTCAGACTATATGAGCCTTTAATTCTTGATAATGAAACAGAAGAAGAAAAACATTTCTTAGAACAAATAAATCCTAATTCATTAGAAGTTTTAAATGGATTTATTGAGCCAAGTTTTAAAGATTCCAAAGCACATGATAAATATCAACTATTTAGACATGGATACTTTAATGTTGATCCGAAACTAACTTCTGAAGATAAGCTTGTATTTAATAGAATAGTTTCATTAAAAAGCTCATTTAAATTAAATAAATAGATTAAAACACTAGCAAAGTTTAATTTGCTAGTGTTTTTTATTAAAGAGATATAAATTCATTAAATCTAGTTTTTACTTTTTCTTCTCCCATTATTTGCATTATAGTATATAAATCTGGCGTATTAGCTCTATGAGTTAATGCAGCTCTAACTGATCCTGCTACATCTGAAACCATACCTTTATAGGCTTCAGGATCCTTTTTAAATGCTTTTCTATCTGTAGCATAACCTAATTCAACTGCTACAGCTTTTAATTCTTCAAACCATGTATCTTTATCGGTATTAAAATTATATGCTTTTGAATAAGCCTCTATAATCCTTTGTGCTTCAGTTAATTCTACTTTTTTTGGAAGTTCTATATTATCAATTCCATCGTTCTTAAATAATTTATCAAAGAAAAAGAATATTTTTTCTTTAACATCATTCCATTTAGCGAAATCTTTTCTAGGTTTAGGTCCTTCTTTATCTATATTAAATACTTCTTTACACATATTTTCATTTGAAGTAACTAATTCATACATTTCTTTATTATATTCTTTAGCCCAATTTGTATAATAATCATAAACAACATCTGCTTTTAATCTGCATATAACATTTTTACTTACATCATTTAGTTTTACTATATCAAACAAAGCTCCACTTTTACTCATTTTATCTAAAGATACTTTAAACTCATGATAATCTGCAAATGGATTTTCTTCTCTCCACTCTTCAAATGTTGAATTTATTATATTTAATAAATATTCAATAACTGATATCATCGGATATCCTTCTTCATCATAATAACTTACTGCACTTTCTGCATCTTTTCTTTTAGAAAGTTTTCTTTTAGATCCTCCATCTTGCTTCATAATAGTTGGAGTATGTGCATATTCTGGTTTTTCAAATCTAAGAACATCAAATAATTGTACATGTATAGGAAGTGATGAAAGCCACTCCTCTCCTCTTATTACTGTAGTAGTTCCCATTAATGCATCATCTATTGCGTGAGCAAAATGATATGTTGGAAGTCCATCTGATTTTATTATAACAATATCTTGATTATTTTCTGGGAATGATATGTCTCCCTTTATTAAATCGTGAAACTCTACTCTTTTTTCTGAATTGCCTGGTGATTTTAATCTTATTATGTATCGTTCACCATTATTTATTTTTTCTAAAGCCTCTTCTGTTGATAAATTTCTGCAACTAGCATATTCACCATAATAACCAGGAGTTAATTTTTCTGATATTTGATTTTCTCTTAATTTTTCTAAGTCCTCTGATGTACAAAAACATGGATATGCAAGACCCTTAGCTATTAAATCTTTAGCAAAAGTTTTATATATTTCGCTTCTTTCGCTTTGTCTATATGGACCATAGTCACCCTTTGAAGTGTTATCTCCTGTCATACCTTCTGTAAAGTCTAATCCAAATTTATGCATTGTTTTTATTGTATCTTCTATAGCACCTTCTACTTCTCTTTTTTGATCTGTATCTTCTATTCTTAAAAAGAATACTCCTTCACTTTGGGTTGCTATTCTTTCATCTATTAATGCTGAAAATACACCACCTATATGTTGAAATCCTGTTGGACTTGGCGCATATCTTGTAACTTTAGCTCCTTCTTTTAAGTTTCTTTTTGGATATTTGTCAATATAAAATTTTGGATTCTTATCAATATTAGGGAAAATAGCATTTGCTAATGATTGTAAATTCATATTACTCATCCTTTCAATTATTTATTAAAATTTAAAATAAAAAAACCTTTCATCCTAAAATTATAGGACGAAAGGTTATATTCCGCGTTACCACCTAGATTGACTAAACTTTAAATTTAGTCCTCTCAATCTTTATAAGGGAAGAATCCCATAAGCTTACTCCATAAAAAATGATTTTCGGCTTATAGCTCTAGAGCTTCTTTTCATTATCTCAATTTACTAAGTTTCCACCATCCTTAGCTCTCTATAAAACATTTGATAATTACTTTTCTCCTTCATCACATAATATTTAATTCTTATTTAATTATATATTGCAATAATCATATTGTAAACATATATTTATTAGTTTTCCTCTTTTTGTATAAATTATTCTGATTAAATAAAAAAAGAAGTAGATATTCTACTTCTATGTTTCCAAAATGGCTCCGCGAAAAGGATTCGAACCTTCAACCTATCGGTTAACAGCCGAGTGCTCCACCGTTGAGCTATCGCGGAATATTACCTGGCAACAACCTACCCTCCCACACA
>NZ_BAAABH010000065.1:0-4465 GCF_054767855.1 Clostridium sp. CTA-19
TCTGTTCGTCAGACCAGAGATTTGCCGCCAACTTCCTTCAGATTCCACCTCACGGTGGACACCCTTGTCTTAAGCTATACACTTACCACTACTAGGTCGTGTTAGGGACTTTCACCCTTAAGATTACGCCCATGCTGGGCGCACAACATTATAAAAAGTAGGTATCATATATATACCTACTTTTTAACTTCTTTATTTAATATCTTAAATATTTCTAAAACTTCTTATTTTATATTCCATATTTATAAACTTTATCAGGATCTGAGCCTATCCTTATCCCTTTATCTAATTGTTGAATTTTGAATAAATCCTCTTCATTTATCTCAAAATCAAATATCTGTGAGTTTTCTTTTATTCTTGTTATATTTGTTGATTTAGGAATAGTTACAACACCCATTTGCAAATCCCATCTTAGTACAATTTGAGCTATCGTTTTTCCGTATTTTTTTGCAAGCTCCTTTAAGAGTTTATTGTCAAAGATTTTACCTCTCATTAAAGGTGACCATGCTTCTAATTGTATATTATTCTTTTTACAAAACTGTCTTAACTCATTTTGGATTAGTAACGGGTGAAACTCTACTTGATTTATCATTGGCATAATTTCAGCATCTGCCATTAAATTTTTTAAATGTTTAACAGTAAAATTACTAATACCTATTGCTTTTATATATCCTTCTTTATAAAGCTTTTCTAGAGCTCTCCATGATTCATTGTGTAATAGGTTAGGCCAATGAATTAAATATAAATCAAGATAATCTGTTCCAAGTTTTTTTATAGAAGTTTCAAAAGCTTTTAAAGTTTTCTCATAACCTTGGTCTGAATTCCAAACCTTACTAACTAAAAATATTTCTTCTCTAGACAATCCACTCTCTTTTATTGCAATGCCAACACCTTCCTCATTATCATAGTAAGAAGCAGTATCTATATTACGATATCCAATTCTAAGCGCTTCTTTTACTGATTCAATAACTGTATGTCCATCTTCAACCTTATAAGTACCAAATCCAAGCCAAGGCATTTTTACTCCATTATTTAAAGTTGTGTAACTTTTTATATCTTTCATTTTAATTATCCTTTCTAAATATGTGTTAAATAAGTTTTTTAATATCATTTATATTATAATGAATATATGGTAAAATTTCCTTATCATTTGATATTATTTTAAAGTAAATATATTTTAAATAAAACAAAAGAAAGGCAATTTCTATGCATATGAAAATTGATGATACAGATATTAAAATATTAAAAGAACTTCAACAAGATAGTCGTTTATCTATTAGAGAATTATCTAAAAGAGTAAACCTATCTCCTCCTTCTGTAGCAGAAAGGATAAGAAAATTAGAAGATAGCGGAATAATTGAAGGTTATACTATAAAAATAAATGAAACAGCTTTAGGATTAAATCTTCAATGTATTATCCAAATTGATCTTAAAAATAGTGAATTTGAAAAATTCAAAGATTTTATTTATAATCACCCTCGTGTAAATTTTTGTTATAGAATAGCTGGTCATTCCTGTATTCTTGTAAAATTAAGTGCTAAATCTATTTTAGAAATTGAAGAATTTGTTGACTCTGTTGCATCTTTAAATGCTACTACCTCTACCTATATTATATTTTCACAGATTCCTACCAATAAAAGCATTGAAAAATTTTTTCAATCTACTTAATATTTTTATTATAAATTATTATATTTATTAGGGAGGAAAATTTGATGGAATCGAACATAAATTCTATAGAAAATAATGATTATTATAAAAAATTATTAACGATTTTTATTAGATTAAAACCTAAATATAAAAAAGACCTTAATAAAATTATTATAACTTCCTTTCAAGATGTTATAAGTGAGTCCGATGAAAAAAGAATATATACTGTTTATAAAATAAATATAAACTCTGAAAATTTTGTTTTGAAAAAATCAGAAGAGAGCGAAATCTTTATATATAAAACATTTCTAGAGAGTAAAAATTTACCTACCCCCAAAATGTTTGGTTATACTTTTGAATATGATGAATATTGGATTTTAATTGAGTATATAGAGGGAACTGATTTGAAAAAGTTTAATGAACAAATAGCTTTAAATAGCTCTATTAGTTTGTCTAAGATTTTTAATAAGTATTGGGTAGAAAATGATTTTGATAAACATAAACTAGATAATAGATTTGAAAAATATTATGCTCGAATAATTAAAAGATCAAAATGCTTAACTCATCATGCTAATTTATCAAAAGCTTATAAATGTTTTTTAGAAAGGCAACTAACTTGTCCTCGTACACTTTGCAATGGAGATTTAATGCAAATAAATGCAATAAATAGTTCAAATGATGTTTTAATAATTGATTGGGGCTTTGGCGGAATTATGTCCTATTCATTAGATATTGCTAGATTGATATCTCATGGAGCAGAAAGAGATGACCCCTTTTATATGACAAATGATTTAAGAAATTTATTTGCAAAAAAACTATACAAACTGCTAAATACAGAAACTTTAACTTATAGTCAATATATTTTTGACATAAAACTTTCAATGCTAAATGAGTTCATTGAATTTCTGGAATATAATTTTAATAATCCAAATGAAGAAAAAGATCATTATTACAACTACTATTTAAAAAGAGCCAATAAATTAGCTGATGAACTACTTGATTATGTTAATCAGAAAGATAACTGTGTAATTTCTGATATAATAATATAAAAATATATAAACTATTACTATTATGTAAATAATAACTATATATAGCGTTCCAAGTTGACTTTTAAAATTATCCATTCCAAAACTTGGATACCTAAAATAGTGAGACATGCTCCGAATCACTTAAAATTCAACACTGTATCTTGTGTAAAAATATTTTAAAGTTATTGAATAAATTTTAATTGGAGCTTGTTTCCCTATAGAAGTAGTATTCTATATTTATTGAACCTAATATTTTTATGTAAATCAAAGTTTTATTAATATGTACTATTATAACCATATTGTTTTTATTTTTTTATAATAAATTAAATTATATTTTGAACAGAATATTTTAATTCTGTCTTACATGAAAATGTATGTGAAATGATAAGAATCTGTGAACAATCAAAAGAAAATAAGTACAATAACTACAAATAGTTTTTATATTTTATAAACTTAAATACATACTAAATATTTATAAAATACTTAGTATGTATTTAAGTTTAATTTTAATTATTACATATGAAAACAAGCTGAAACTTAAATCCATTTATCAAATTTCTATTACAATTCTTTTAAAGCTTCACTTAATACTTTTCCAATAGAATCCTTTATAACTAAATTAGCTTTATTATCATATGGTGTGGCTTCTTTATTTATAAGAATTAAATTTTTTCCTCTAAAATATTCCAATAATCCTGCTGCTGGATACACAACTAGAGAAGTTCCACCTACAATAAATGTATCTGCTTGTGATACTGATAAAATCGACTTTCTTAAAATATCACTATCTAAACTTTCTTCATATAGAACTACATCTGGCTTAACAGTATCACCACAAACCTCACATACTGGTATGTTATTATTACTTTTTAATATATAATCCAAGTTGTAAAATTTATTACATCCCATACAGTAATTTCTATGAACCGAACCATGTAGTTCTAAAACATTTTTAGATCCAGCTAGTTGGTGTAACCCATCAATATTTTGAGTTATAATAGCATTTAGCTTTCCTACTTCTTCTAGTTTAGCTAATGCTTTGTGTGCTAAATTAGGTTTAGCATCTTTAAAAATCATTTTATCCTTATAAAATCTAAAAAATTCATCAGTATTACTCTTAAAAAAGCTATGACTAAGCATTACTTCTGGTGGGTAATTATATTTATTTTTAGAGTTATATATTCCTTGATTAGATCTAAAATCTGGAATATTACTTTCCGTTGAAACTCCTGCTCCTCCTAAAAATACAATGTTAGTACTATTTTTTATAATATCTTTTAATAATTCTATTTTATCCATAAAACCCTCACTCAAATTTTTTATATATCAAATTAGAATTTAATATATAAATATTATATATAACCAAATAAAATTATGCATCAATTTCTATTAATATTTTTAAATTTTATTTAATATAAATTACATCCAAAGGTCTTTTATGTATTCCAAATTTCTAAATTAATATATTCTATTTAACATGAATATAAAATTTTCACTTGAATTAAAATTTCAATTTAAAATCTACATATACTTATTATTTATTTTATTACTCATCTTATTCATTAATCTAAAAAACTTTCTATGGGTTATAATCCATAAATTTTAAAAATCAAATAGTAGTTATTTGAAATTTTTTTAAACATAAAAAAAGAAGTAGATATTCTACTTCTATGTTTCCAAAATGGCTCCGCGAAAAGGATTCGAACCTTCAACCTATCGGTTAACAGCCGAGTGCTCCACCGTTGAGCTATCGCGGAATATTACCTGGCAACAACCTACCCTCCCACACA
>NZ_BAAABH010000066.1:0-4428 GCF_054767855.1 Clostridium sp. CTA-19
ATATTCCACTCCCGAAGGAGCTTCATCGCTCGACTTGCATGTGTTAGGCACGCCGCCAGCGTTCGTCCTGAGCCAGGATCAAACTCTCAATTTAAAAGTTTGAACTGCTTCAAGCAATTTGCTGACTATAATAGTCAATTTTTTACATCTTYCGATGTGAGYCTCTACAAAATAGATTCTCAAATGAATTAACTGGTTTTACCTATATTTATCTGTTTAATTTTCAAAGACCAATTCGTCATTACCTGACGACTTTTACAAGTTTACTAGATTTAAACTTTTTTGTCAATACCTTTTTGTAAAAAGTTTTTTAAAATTTAAATCTTTATCGCTTGAGTTACTTACTTGGTTGCCCTAGCGACAAGATTTATTATATACTGTAATTTAATTATTTATACATATATTAACTGCAATTTTACTAGTTAAATCTTATTATAGTTTATTTTCCTTTTTCTTTCTTTAATTTACTATTATTGACACACTAGGTCCTGTTTGTTTTACCAATTCTTTTAATTTCCTTAAATATATAGGGAAACAAGCTCGAATTTTAATTTATTCAATAACTTTAAAATATTTTCATACAAAATGTAGTGTTGAATTCTAAGCGATTCAGAGCATGTCTCACTATTTGGTGTATCCAAGTCTTATAATGGATAATTTTAAGTTTCCTCATTTAATAAATAAGTTGAAAGAGTTTTACCTTTATATAAATTAGTTTTTTATAGTAAAAAAACTATCACTTTATTATCTTTTTTTAAATCGATAAAGTGATAGTTCCATTTTTCTTTATTAAATTATAAGTTTTTTAAAAACTCTTCAACTAAGCTTTTACTCTTCTTATTGTATCCCAAATCCATAAGTGATTTTTCTAATATACTTAGCAAATATGTTAATTTATCTTTGTCTGCATTTTCTCCCATATGTCCTATCCTTATTACTTTTCCACTCATATAAGAAAAAGATCCTGCAATTAAAACATTATATTCTTCTAACATATGTTTTATTAGTTTATCACATCCTATAAACTCCGGAATTTTAACTGCTGTTATTGTGTTAGCCTGTCCTTTTTCTATAAACAGCTCTAACCCATATTCTAGTATAGCTTTTCTTACAGCATTTCCATATTTATAATGTCTTTTTATAACATTTTCTATACCTTCGTTTAAAATGTTATCTAATGCTACGTCTAAACTAACTATATCACTTATTGGCATAGTATATGGAAACCATTTTTCTTTATAATAATTTTTCCATATAGTTAAATTATTATAAAATCCCATTATAGGTTTTTTTCTATTTTCCATTACTCTTAATGCCTCTTCACTAATAGATACTATAGTAAGACCTGGTTGAGCTGATAAAACCTTTTGTGATGCCCCCAGTGCAATATCTATCTTCCACTCATCGACTCTGATATCCTCTCCACCCATAGATGCAACTGTATCCACAACTGTTAATATATTAAACTCTTTTAATAACGGACATACCTTGTCTATATTATTTAAGAGCCCTGATGGTGTATCACAATGCACTATTGTAGCATACTTAAAATCACTATCTTTTTCTAAAAACCTTCTTAAATCATCTATATTAATATCTTTAGTTGTATCTGACTTATATGTAACAGGTTTTCCTCCATATATTTTCACAAAGTCAGCAAATCCAGCTCCAAAAACACCATTATCTATAACTAAGACCCTATCCCCTTCTTCTGTTAAAGATGCACATGCTGAATCTAATCCTAAAATGCCTTCTCCACTTAATATATAAATTGGATTTGAGGTCTTTATTATTTTTCCTATCTTTTCGCAGGTTCCTTTATAAAAATCATAAAATTGTAAATCTAAATCTGGATTAGTACATTGTTGTGCCCTTGCTAATCTAACATTTTCCCTAACTGATGTTGGTCCAGGTGTAAATACGTATGGACTTTTCATTCACTGCCACCCCTTTTTAATTAATATAAAAGCATAAAATTAAAAGCTCTTCTTTTCTTTTAATCTTATGCTCTACTAAATCTTGTTAATTATATTATATAATATAAATTAAAAACTTTAAAATTTATTTAACTATTCTTTTTGCTACATAATATCTACTATTAAAGTAATCATTGTTTAAATTTGATATTTTAATAAACTCTCCTGGTCCTGGTGCATGAATAAACTCATTCCCACCTATATATATTCCAACATGAGAAATATCATTTGGGTCATCATCATTAGTTGTAAAAAATATTAAATCTCCTGCTACAAGATTCCCTCTACTAACTGTTTGACCTTCATTGACTTGATAATAAGTTGTTCTCGATACACTTATACCAAAATGTTTATATACATATTGAACTAATCCTGAGCAGTCAAATCCTAATGGCGTAAATCCACCCCATAAATAAGGAACGCCAATATACTCTTTAGCCTTATTAGCTATATCTGCCCCACTATACCTAGATTCTATTAATGGAGTTTCGTTAACTATTGGTCCAACTTCTTCACTGCCATCATAAATTTTGACATAATCACCACAAATCCATCCCTCAATTCCTTGTACAGATATTTTATACCATCCATTTGAATGAGCAGTTACTTGACTTTTAGCTCCATATGTTAATGTTGCAACAATTTTTCCATTTGTATCTGCACTACTTCTTACGTTTAAAGCCGATGCAGTCACTACTACCATTTTATTTACATTTTCAATATTACCACTATTATTTTCATTATTATTAGAATTAAAACTTACATAATCTTTGCAAATATATCCTGTTCCATTGCTATATTTTATTTTATACCATCCATTGCTTTCAGATAAAATTTCAACTTTAGCATTAGAATTCAAAATTCCTAAATGATTGTATGATGTACCTGGACCAGATCTTACGAATAAAGCTTCTGCGTCTACATATCCTGTTTTATTAATTTCCGTTTCATTAGAACCCCCTGCATTAGACTCTCCACCGGTTCCATTTAAGTTTACATATTCAGCTGAAACGTATCCAGTAGTTCCATTTGCGCTAATTTTATACCAACCATTTAATTTTTCTATTATATCTACAGCTGTTCCTTGTCTTAATGAATCTACAATATTATAATTAGTTCCAGCTCCACTTCTTACATTCAAAACATCTGCACTAATAGTCCCTTTTGCTCCTGTAGCTTGACTATTATTATTGCTATCATTACTATTACCATCACTTGATAAAGATATATATTCAGAAGATACATAACCACTCACACCATTTGCATTTACCTTATACCAGCCATTTAATTTTTCTACTACGTCTACCTCTGTTCCTTTTCCTAATACAGTTGTAACTCCATAATTAGTTCCTGCACCACTTCTTAAATTTAAACTATCTGCATTTACTTTACCCTTTTCCCCTGTAACTTTATCATTGTTAGTTATATTCTCTGAAAAACTCACATATTCAGAAGATACATAACCCATAGATCCATTTACATTTATTTTATACCATCCATCATGATTTTCCATTATCAATACGCTTGTACCTTTTGGTAACGTTTTAACTACATTATAATTTGTACCTGCACCTTCTCTTAAATTCAATGCTATTACATTAACAATTCCACTTTTATTTATATTAGATGAAGAGTTATCCGAATTTGCACTTTCACCCATCTTAACATATTCTCCAAAAACCCATGCATTTTGTCCATTATAATCTATCTTATACCAATCGCCCTTTTTCTCTAGAACAGTTACCTTTGTATTTTCATTTAATGAACCTATTACTTTTGAAGAAGTATTGTTTTCAGATCTAACGTTCAAATTATTTACAGTAATTATTCCTACTTGAGTTCCTGCAGCCAATGCACTTTTACTTCCTATAACCGAGTAAACACACATAGTGGCAGCAATAGCTCCTAGTGTTTTTTTAGAATTCTCCAAAATTGTCCCTCCATCCTAATTTGATTTGCCTCGTACATAATAATATATTATCTTCCTATGTTTTTACATATACAGTAATTAATACAAATTTATTATATCTTAATTTAGCCTTAATTGTTTGAATATTGCTTTAATTTTTTCTACATTATATTGACATAAATCTACTTTAAAATATATATTTTTATATTAAGATATAATTTGTATATATGTTTAAAATAATTTTTATATTTCAATGCTACAATTTCAATATAATATTAATTTTTTTATACTACTGTACAATATATATTATTATCGTAAATTAATGTAAAAGTTTAATAGAATCAGGTCGAATTTTGTAAAAAAGTATAAAAAAAAAGCAGTTCTTTCGAACTGCTAATGGTGGAGATAAAGAGATTCGAACTCTTGACCCCCTGCGTGCAAGGCAGGTGCTCTCCCAACTGAGCTATACCCCCAAATATGGTGGACCTTCAGGGACTCGAACCCCGGACCTACCGGTTATGAGCCGGTTGCTCTAACCAACTG
>NZ_BAAABH010000067.1:0-4149 GCF_054767855.1 Clostridium sp. CTA-19
CAAGCTCCAATTTAAACTTATTCAATAACTTTAAAATATTTTCATACAAGATTCAGCATTGAATTCTAGGTGATTCGGAACATGTCTCACTATTTTAGGTATACAAGTTTTGGAATGGATAATTTTAAGAGTCAACTTGGAACCCTATAGTGCTCAGTAAATTTTTTTTAATTATTACACTAAGTGTTAATTAAAATATAAATTAGTATTTTTATAAATTTTACAAGTTTTATTTATTAATTCTATAATGAAACATTAACTCTCCGTTGTTAGGATCTCTTTCATTCATATATTCAAAGCCAATACTTGTATACAAATTATAAGCTACTGTATTTCCCTCAACTATACTTAAATATATAGTATCTACATCATATTCTTTTAAAACTATATCTATAAGCTTTTTCATTGCAGCTTTTCCAAATCCTTTACCCTGATAATTTTCATCTATAAGTATTCTATCAATCCAAGTATGTTTGTTAGGACCAAAAGAACCATACATTGCAAAGCCAACAATATCATCATAATTGTATATAGCTACTGGATGCCATTCACTATATAAATTTGCTTCTTCTAAACATTCAGTCACAGTTTCTATAAATCCTTCTTGTTCCTTTTTTATTTTTAATTTCTTCACCATTTCTATATTTTTATTGTCAATATTCTTAAAATTAATATTCATATCACCTATTATTAGTCTCCTTTCATTAATCTAATTGTTTATTATATTCATATTTTACATACCTTTTCGTAATTAATAAGTGTCATTCTTTCATTTATTTGTTTTAGTTGTCCAACTTTTACGTACCCTAATTTTTCATACAAGTGACAGTTTCCCTTTTCCTGAAATATTGTATCTAAAATCCATTTATGTGCATTATAATAATAATTTTCTATTTGTTTCAGCCCTTCTTGTGCAATTCCCTTATTTTGATATTCTGGAAGAACACACAAAGCCGAAATTTTATACGTCATATATTCCAATTCCATTACTCTAACATATCCAACATTAATATCATTTAGCTGAAATATGTATGCCGTTGTATTTTTTCTATCAATCTTTTCTCTAATCCTTTCAATGCTTTCCATTGCAGGACTAGAATCATAATCATGATATTTATTTAGCAATGGTTCAAATGACTTCCTTTGTATATTATAAATAACATCTGCAACATCACCCGAAATTTTTTTTACCTTTATCATACATACTCTCCTATAAAATTATTCAATTTCCAAAACACATATTATTTTATGTTTTCTTTAAAATACCATATAAAAAAATATCGCAAATTCATTTCTTTTGAATAATGCGATATATATTATTAATTTTCATGATTATATTAAAACATTTAAAGTATAAATTTTTCTCATTATCTATAAATAGTATTCTCATATACCTTTTTATATATCTAATTGTTCATTTCTAAAAAGAATTTTATATAACTAACACATTCTATAAAAGCAAACAACTTGCTGTTTAGCCTTGAAGTCCATTGGCTTGACGTTCCATGTTTTCTACAACAACATCATGAATATCACCTAATGATGCACAATACTCAAGTACCTTCCATGGCGTATTAGTGTGAAAATGAATTTTAATCAACTCATCATCTCCAACAGCAATCAAACAATCACCATTAATATTGCTTGTAATATATTTGCTAATTGCATCCTCGGAAAGATTGTGCCCTTCTATTAATAATTGAGTATCAAATTTGTATTCAATCATACTACACTCTCCTTTATCATACCTAATTTATAAAACTAATTTTGCTACCATTTCTCCATCTTCTATTTTGCCTGTTTCTACAAAACCCAAGGATGCATAAAGCGTCCTTGCTACCACATTCTCTGGTTCATAAGAAAGGTAAACTGCTGAAGCTTTTCCATAAGGGAAAGTCCTAATAAGTTCAAGGGCTCTTATCATAGTTTTCTTGCCATAACCTTTGCTCTGATGATCTTTATCAATCATTAATCTACACACCCAATATGTATTTTTATCATCATTTTCATCTTTTTCATTATATGATAACATTATAAAGCCTACCATTATATCATTGTCATAAATAGCATATGGCATAGGAATACACTCATTATTGGTTAAAACAACATAAGCCTCAGCAATACTATATATATTACTTGCAACATAATTTTTTTGTTCTTCCTTTACCTTTAATTTAATACACTCATGAAAATTATGCTCTGTAATTTTTCTTAACTCTATCATTATTATCCCCCTTAAAACAAAGTATAATATTATTATCCTTATATTATACTTTTAAATTTTCAATTTTTTTGAAGAATAATGTACGCTATTTGCAAAATTTATATAAATATTTTTAATAATGTTCACAGTATATTAATTTAAATTTATTTTTTCTGTACTATAACATATTAAATTAAATAATATAAAAAAGGATGACTTTTATTTGTTTTTTATCTACTTTCTCCTATATTGCATAATTCTTGTAGTATTCTATTTTCCTCATATTCTTAAATAATTCTAAAAGTTATATTTTCTTATCTATTTCACATCTTATATGTATTGCAACATAAAAAATATCGCAACTTATTTCTGAATAATGCAACAATTTAATGTATTGTTTTCTATTTACTTTTTCAACCACTTAATAAATTTAATTTTATCACTATTCAATTTTAATGTTCCCTTAAATCTTTATTCAAAATTTTGTTCAATATATTTAATATATTCTTTTTTTCCAACCTCGTTAAAGTTATTCTTAAACCATTCGTAAGATTCCTTTAAACCTTCAAATAAATCCTTTTGTTCTACTAATAGCTCTGATTGCCTTGTTACATCTAAACTATATTCATAATTATAAAAACTAAAATAATCTCTTTGATTGCTATGATTAGTTATATATACTTTTTCTAAAGGTGTATCTACAACCTTATAGCATAATTCAATAAATGTATTAATGTCTACTAATTCTGAATTTCCAACATTAAATATATGATCTTTGGGATGTTTTTCTAAAATTTTTTCAATAACTTTACATAAATCATCTACATGGAAAAACTGTAATTTCATTTTACCGTCATTCGGAATGTAAAACTTTCTATTTTTCAAAGCACATTCAAATACAAATGGTTCTCTATATATATTTTGCATTGGACCATACAAATAAGGAGGTCTTAATATGTATCCATTAGGAACTTTTGAAAATAAGTATTTTTCTGCTTCAATCTTATCTGTTCCATATTTACCCCATATCTTATTAAACCCAGTTCTTTGATTTTCTGAGAATGGTTGTATGTTAGTTTCTGGATAAACAGCCGATGAGCTAATAAATATGTAATCTTTAAACTCTCCAACTGCATCTAATATATTTTTAATATCTTGTTGATTATATGCACATACATCTATTATTGCATCAAAAGAATAATCTTTTAGGCAATCTTTTAAATTATTTCTATCTGCACAAATCAAATTAACATTTTCTATTTGTTGCTTAGTTCCCCTATTTAAAACATAAACCTCATAATTATTTGATTGAAAGTATTTTACTACATATTTACTAACAAAACCTGTTCCTCCTGTAACTAATATACATTTCATAGAATTACCCCCTTTAAACTTTTATCACTCTATATCTCTCATTTACTTCACTTTACCTTATTGTTATAAATTACTTATAACATATTTTATAAATATTTTGATTGTCCAATTTTCAAACAACATTATTCTTATGTATCTAAATATTTACATCTCAATATCACAAAATTTTTCTAAGCAATTTGTTAAATATGAAATCATTCCACGAACTTCATCAATATTATAATAATTTTTCTCTAGTAACTGATATGCGCCGCAAATATTTCCTAGATAATGCCATAACAACTAAAATTTCATTTTTTCCTGATTTAGATCATCCCTCTGTAAATAGCAATAATTTTGACCAAATCTCATTTGTAGAAAACTGTATTCTATTTCAGCATCAAAAAACTTCGCACCCTCAATATCAATTAAATAAGTATCATTCTTTTCGTTCACCATTACATGGTTTGGACCTAATTCATAGTGCACAAAAGAATATTCATCATTTTCTTCGATCTCACCATATATCTGGTTTAAAATCATGTCCACTTTCAAATACAACACTTTATTTTTCAAATYAGTGTCCATAATAT
>NZ_BAAABH010000068.1:0-3148 GCF_054767855.1 Clostridium sp. CTA-19
TAACATTGATTTTCATAAGAATCACTATTTCTAAAATCCTCTATTAACTTAAAAACTTTTCTTTTAGCTTCTTCTATATCCACCCTTTTATATTCAAAATCTTCAAATCTCATAACATCCTCCTAAATTTAATTCTTTTATAATTTATAGAAATCATATTATCCATGATTTAATATTTACATATATAGGGTTTCAAACTGGAATTTCAACTTATTTACTCATTTAACATACTTTTTAATGACAATTATAACTTTAAGTTAGTTATGATTTTTAGTTGTAACTTAGAAATTCTTATGAGGTTTTTTAACATTTTTAGGATTGAAACCCAAGGACGGGTTTCGCGACTGCCTATACAGGACGTCACTGAAATATGTTTAGAAGTATCTAATTTTAAATATCAAATTTTAACCCTATAAAACACTTTTATATTAAAACAAAAAATAATAGTGTTTCCTTTCTTATTCCATATTAATCTTTTTTCTCATACTTAAAATCCTATATTCATTTTTCTCTATTTCTCCTACTGATGTATTAAAGACTTTAAACCCTGCTCTTTCGTAAACCTTTATTGCTCTTTTATTAAATTCAGCAACGCCACATCTAACGTATTCCCCATTGTAATCATATTCTTTTAATGCAAACTTTACACATGCATCAACAAACTTTTTTCCTAATCCTATTCCACAAAGTTCTGGTTTTAATCCCCAACCAACCCACATTTCATATTTTTCTTCAGGAGTGTTTTTTACAATTTCATGTTTAACATACCCCTCATCTTCTTCATCTTCACTATTTTCTCTAAAAAATTCTATTGTTAACTCACCTATAATATCATTTTTTTCATTTAAAACTGCAAACCTTCCTAATCCCCACGTTTCTTTATCTAATAAAAATTCTTTTTCGTTAACATAACTATATATATTATATTTACCTTCATAATTCCAATTATTAATTATTTCCTTTGCATACTCTAAGTTCATTGGAACAAATTCAAAATTCATATCATTATTCTCCAATCAAATTTTCTACTAGCTTCATATTAATCAATTCGCTTCCCTTTAAAAATCCTAGTTTATAGTATAAATCTTCTCCCTTATTCCCTATATCTACATACAATCTAATAGCTAAATATTCTTCATTTAACACAGTAAGTGCTTTCTTTATCATATTGGTACTAATTCCTCTACCTGAGTAACCTGGTTTCACAGCAATTTGACAAATTAATGGCCAATCTTTCTAAATAGATATATAACAAATCCCTACTAAATCTTTAGTGTATTTATCATATACAAGTGTTATTGAACAAACATTATCATAACTTTTTTCAAATGAATTATTTATTTAATAAATTCCATAATATTTAGAAAACACTTGATTTTCTGCTCTTGCAATGGTATGTCCTTCTTCTAAATCATATTTAAATATTTCTTTTGAATATGTCATGTACACTCACCGCCTTATATATCATATTAACTTTTCTTCTATATCAAGTATCCATTCCCTTATACATTTTATAACATATTTTATACTTTCCTCTTCAAAGGGATTTTTTAGATTTCCTAATTTAATAATTTCTAAAAATGATTTACTTCCACCAGCTTCACATACTTTCATGTAGTCATTCCAAGCTTCTTTACTATTTAATTTAGATTTGCACCAAAAATTAAATGCTACTATTTGTGCCAATCCATAATCAATATAATAAAAGGGTCCCCAGAAAATATGTGATTGTCGTAGCCAATATCCACCCTTATCTAAAAAGCTATTTTCTTCATAGTCTCTATAAGGCATGTACTTCTTTTCAAGTTCTCTCCAGAAACTATTTCGTTCTTCATATGTAGCCTCTGGTTTTTCATATACAAAATGTTGAAATTCATCAACGGCTGCAATATATGCTACCAAAAATAATGCATTGCACATATGTTCAAATTTATATTTTTCTGCATCTTCTTCAAAAAAGTCCTTTACCCATGGCTCAGTCAAAAATTCCATGCTCATGGAATGAATTTCTGCTACATCTTCAGGTGCACCATAATACTCTGGCATTTTCTCATTTCTACATAAATATTTTTGGAATCCATGTCCAACTTCATGGATAAATGTATTAAAATCTTCTATAGTTCCTTGGCATACAGAAAATATAAAAGGTGCCTTATATTTAGGTATATACTCACAAAAACCACCTGACTCTTTTCCTTCTCTTTTTTCAATATCCCAAAGGTTTCTTTCCACCAAATATTTAAAAAACTCACTTGTTTCTGGCGATAATTCCTCATACATTTTTGATGTCTTCTTTATAATTGAATTAATATCACCTATGAGCTTTGCATTACCACTTAAGAAATGTACTGGTTCATCATAATATTTTATTTTTTCTATTCCAAGCCTTTTAGCCTGTTTTTCTATAAGTTCTTTATTTAATGGTACAATATACTCTAATATCTGCTTTCTGAACTTAGCTACCATTTCCTTATCATAACCAATTCTATTCATACGAGCATATCCCATATCAACAAAATTTTCATATCCCATCTTTAAAGCCATTTTATGTCTTACTTTTACGAACCTATCAAATAATTCTTGCATTTCTTTTTCATGCTCTATATATATTTCTGTTTGTGCTTCATAAGCTCTCTTTCGCATACTTCTATCCTGAGAATTTATATAGGAATCAAAATCCCATCTTCCAAGAATTTTTCCTTGAAATTTTTTATTAAAAGACTGCACCATTTCAACATATTCTAGTATTAATTTTTTCTCCTGTTGTAATTCTTCTATTATTTCATCAGAAACACATCTCATTTTCATTTTTGCCAAATCAAAAAGTTGATTCCCATATCTACCCTTAAGCATTTTTTTAAATTTTGAACTATCTAAAACTTTATAATATTCACAAATTATTCCATCTAGAATAGGTTCAACATCTGCATAATACTCCATTTCTTTACTATAAAACTCTTTATCTACACCTAAACATTTTCTTAATTCACAAATTGCTCTCATAGATATAAATTCATTTCTAATTTCATTAATTTCATCTATTACATAACATTGATTTTCATAAGAATCACTATTTCTAAAATCCTCTATTAACTTAAAAACTTTTCTTTTAGCTTCTTCTATATCCACCCTTTTATATTCAAAATCT
>NZ_BAAABH010000069.1:0-2758 GCF_054767855.1 Clostridium sp. CTA-19
GGTATATTGGTCCAGTTGATGAAACAATTGCTACTGATGAGTTAGAAGCGTATTATGCATATCAATTATTAAAGATTAGACCATCAATAATTAAAACTCTAGCATTGCCAAGTGGTTATATGGCTATTTTGGAGAAAGATGAGTTAAAGGCTGTTCTAGATGAGAATGATATCGATGTATTAAAACAGTATAATGCATAATAAAGGGTAAGCTAGTCGTATAAAAAATGATTGGTTAATAATGAATAATAGTACTATAGGTATTAGCTGCATAATCTAAATAATGTAGTGAAAAGATGAAATGAATCAGCTGAAATTTAAGTAGGCTGGTTCATTATTTTTTTAGCAGTTCTTGAATTATGAGAATCTGATAAAGGAAGTCCTAGTTAATTAATACCATTAACTTTAGAAGTCAGTAAAAAATGGATAGAAGAGATGTATAGCCTCATAATCAAGAAATTTGTAATGGATGAGAAGATTATAATAGAATATGGTAAGAAGCAATTTTAAAAATACATGAATACTTTATGGGACAACAAGTAAGTTTTCAACTAAGATTATATATGTCTATATAAAAAGGGGATAAAGTTCTTGATAGCTTTTATGATGTTTCTAATTATGTTGCAAAAAATGGGGAACTTCCAAATAACTTCATTACTAAGACAGAGGCTAGAAGATTAGACTGGAATCAGAAAAAAGGAAATCTTGCTAATGTTGCTTCAGGTAAGAGTATTGGTGGAGATGTATTTAGAAACAAAGAAGGGCTTTTACCAAATGCAAAAAATAGAATTTGGTATGAAGCTGATATTAACTATACATCAGGTTATCGTGGATAGTGATAGAATTTTATATTCTAATGATGGATTAATTTATAAAACAACTGACCATTATAGGACATTTACTAAAATTAAGTAGGAGTCTCAATTATGAATATAATTATTGATGGTTTAAAAATTAATGATAAGAATCAGTTTCATGAATATATTAAGGATATTATGAAACTTCCGGAATACTATGGAAAAAATTTAGACGCGTTATGGGATTGTTTAACAGGGTGGATAGATCTTCCAATGAAAATTGAATGGAGAAATTATGCAGTGAGTAAAGAAAGACTTGGATGTTACGCAGATAAAATCCTTGAAACTTTTAAAGAAGCAGAGGAAGAATTAGGAGACGATTTTAAGCTGATTTTGTCAGAATTATAATTTAACAATATTATTTAGATGTGATGGATAGATGTACTCTCTCCATTGCTTTTATCACTAAGACATAAGTAAAGATATAGGCATTATAGAGAAAGGTTTACAAAAATGTACAAGTGATATTAAAATTAATATACCACAACAAGTGCCAAAGTTAGCAGTAGCTAACAATATATCAAAAAGTGGTAGCGTTAGTTTTAGTAATAAAGTTTATAATGAAGCAGAAACATTAATTAGTAAAGGTATTAGTACTGAGGCTAGTGCAAGTAGCAAATTCACTAATAATGCTAGCAAAGCTGATTGTAGAGTTTGACTTATAGCTAGAACTAAATTAGTACTACAATAGACCATCCATTCTGGATAGTAGGAAAAGGTTGGACAGGAGCAGGAGATCTAAAAGAAGAAGATAAAGTTCTTTTAGCTTCTGGTAAAACTTCAAAAGTAACTAATAGTTATAAAGAAAAGTTAAATAAGCCAGTAAAGGTATATAACTTTGAAGTTTCTAATTGGCATACTTACTTTGTTTCAGATGCTGGAGTACTTGTTCATAATACTTGTAGTATGGGAAGTGCTAAGGGAGCGGCTAAAGCTAATGAAAATATAGTATACCGTGCATTAAATTCAAAAGATGCTGAAAGGCTTAGCCAAGGATTAGGCTTAGAAGCCAAAAATTCAGCCGGAACATGGAAACTTGATGAGCATCTTATTGGAGGTTCTGGTAAAGCCTCATGGGCGAATGACCCATTCATTTCAACGACTACGGATATTGATGTAGCTAGAGGATTCAATCAATCAGGAAGCAGTTTGGGAATTGTTAAAATTGATTTGAATAAAGTTCCATCACAAGCCTTGAAAGGCTATAAAATATATCCAAGAGTAAATGGAGTAGAAGGATTGCCATATCATTATTCAATTTGGCAACAAGAAGTTTCAGTATATAAAAGTATACCAAAAGAAGCAATAAAGGGGTTTGTAAAATGATAAACGATAGAATTATAGAGATTGAAGAAAGTATTAATAAACTAACAGTTGATTTACTAGTTCCAATTAGAACATCAAAGAAAGTTAATAAAGAAGCATTTGATAAATTATATTTGCTACTTGATGAGTTAAAAGTGCTTATAAAAGGAGAACTGATAATAAGTAGGAAACTAGCAGGGGTGTTGTTCTTTATTTATACTTCTATCTCAGCAGAAGCGGAACACGCTCATTATTCAAATCCTATCTTTATTGAGGTAGGAAGGCTAGAAGACTATTTAAGCAAGATATTATGGGATTCGCCTTTTGGTCAAGGAGTATAGAATAAAAATAAAATAATCAAGGAGAATGGTATGGCTATATATTTTTATAAAATAAATGATGAATATGGATGCTTTTCTAACTTTTCTAGACATGGCTTTAAACTTGGTGGTAAGTATTGGATGACAAGTGAACATTATTTCCAAGCCCAAAAGTTTATTGGAACTGAATATGAAGAACAAGTTAGAATGTCATCAACACCAATGGAAGCAGCAAACATGGGACGTGATAGAAGTAAACCACTTAGGAAAGATTGGG
>NZ_BAAABH010000070.1:0-2721 GCF_054767855.1 Clostridium sp. CTA-19
ACGGGTGACTGTGTGGGAGGGTAGGTTGTTGCCAGGTAAGTATGGTTCACTAGCTCAGTCGGTAGAGCACATGACTTTTAATCATGGTGTCCGGGGTTCGATTCCCCGGTGAGCCACCAAATCGTAGTATTTATACTACGATTTTTTTTTATATAAATTTAAAAATAAAGGTTTATATAAAATAAAATGAAGTGTTATAATAGATATAAAAATTAAACGGTATTTATCTTATGAAAGGAGAATGTATGTTATCTTTATTAAATAATGCAGAAAAAATAGGACCAAATACAATAGGTCAAGAGATGTATATTGTATGGATTAAGCTAGCTCTAGCAATTGGAGCATTTTTATTAATACTATTTTTAAAAAATGTGTTAGTAAAGTACATAATAAAAGGCATAAATAAAATTTTATTAAAATTAGAGATTAAAAATAACTTTAACATAATAGAAGCTATAGAAAATCCTATAAAAAATTTCTTGTTATTATTAGGTGTATACGTAATAATACTAACAGTTTTTGATATATTTAATATAAATTCACTTATATTAAATAGGGCATTTAATAGTTGTGTTTTAGTACTAATAGCGCAATCGCTTATAAATATAGTTGAGAAACCACCGGAAATATTTAATAAGTTTCAAGACAGTGATGGAAAATTAGACAAAATAGCATATTCTTTTATAGCAAAATTTATAAAAGTAGCTATTATAGTTGTAGTTGTACTTACTGTTGCACAAGAATGGGGAATGCCTGTAAAAGGACTTATAGCAAGTGCAGGAATTGGAGGAGCGGTTATAGCGTTAGCTTCTAAAGATACTGCAGCAAATATATTTGCGGGTATAAGTATAATATTTGATAGATCTTTTTCCATTGGAGATTGGATACAATGTGGTAATGTTGAAGGGGAAGTAGAGGATATATCTATAAGGAGTACTAAAATAAGAACATCAGATAAGGTTTTAATAACAATACCGAATTCTACTTTAGCTAATGCATCTATATTAAATTTCACTAAGCGTGATATAAGAAAAATAAGTTTTGTCTTAGGTGTAACTTATGATACACCTAAAGAAAAGATGCAATTATGTATAAATAGAATACAAGATATGTTATTAAAAGAAAGTGATGTAAACAAAGATGGGATATTAGTTTATTTTGATAGCTATAATAATAGCAGTTTAGATATAGTTATAGCATATTATACTAATAAAACAAGTTTAAATGAATACATGAAAGTAAAAAATGATGTGAATTTTAAAATCTTAGATATATTAGAAAGTGAAAAGATAGATGTGGCATTTCCAACAACAAGCGTTTATATTGAAAAATAAACAAAAAACTATGGTTTAAAACCATAGTTTTTTTATTATATTAGTAGTAATTTTATTCTATATAAGGAACTGATTTTTCAAGAGAAGAATATATGCTCTTTACACCCTTAAACCAAGATTCATCTTCAGAATATTTTTGGTTAAGCCAACGAAAAGGATCTTCATCTTCAGGTCTGTTTAATGATAAGTTTACAACTGTTCTTGAAACAATTTGTGAAGCATCCTCAATATCAGTATTGTAATTTTGCCAGCTATTAAATATATTAAATGGATTATTAGCTATTGTAGTGCAATGAGGATTATTTTTCGGAACAAAGCCTTGTTCCTGACCTGTAATAGCAAATAATAGTAATGGGTTTAAATTAAAATTTTTAGCTGTATCCATAATAGTAGAAAAATAAGGTTCTTCAACTAATATAGAATTTTTTTGAGCCAAATATTGTTTTAAAGCGTTTGTATTCACCTTTTTATATTTAAAATCTTCATGTAGATGATTGGTAATATTTTTTTTTGCAATTTCTTCATTATGCATATATATATTTTTATATTTTTCATTACTCATATTTAGTTTAATAGAGTAAAATTCAGGACTGCTATATTTATCATAATAAGAAACAGTATTATCTTCTTTAAAAGATAAAAAAGCATCATCTTTAAATGCCGGTATATTACCATTATAAAAAATAGCTACATTAAATATTTTAATAAAAATGAAACAAGCAAATGCAAAAAAATAAGTCATTACAAGGTTAATGATTAAACCTTTATTTTTATAAATTTTTATTTTCATTCATATATCACCATACTATAAAATTTTATGACAAGAGTTAGTTTAACCTAAAATTATAAACTTATTCATACTATAAAATTTCGCAAACTATAAGTTATATTTGTTATAAAATTTTGTTAATTTTTAGATGAATAAGTAAAATATAAAGTTTCAAATATATATTTAATATAAACTTAACCAAGTGTATCATTAGTAGAAAAATAAAGAAAAATAGAGAAAAAAGTAGAAAAATGTAACTAATTAATTAAAAATGTACAATTAAGCAAAATTTAATTTAATATAGTTATATATAATAAATCTTGTCGCTGAGGCAAACAAGTAAGTAACTCAAGCGGTAAGGCTTTAAACTTTAAAAGACACTTAAAGAATTTAAAAAAAGTTTTTAAAAAAGTGTTGACAAAAAAGTTAAAAGCTAGTAAAATAGTAAAAGTCGTCAGGTAATGACGAATTGGTCTTTGAAAATTAAACAGATAAATATAGGTAAAACCAGTTAATTCATTTGAGAATCTATTTTGTAGAGGCTCACATCGGAAGATGTAAAAAATTGACTATTATAGTCAGCAAATTGCTTGAAGCAGTTCAAACTTTTAAATTGAG
>NZ_BAAABH010000071.1:0-2546 GCF_054767855.1 Clostridium sp. CTA-19
TTGTTCTCTGAAAATTGCACAGTGATTATATTAGGTCAAGCCCTCGACTTATTAGTATGAGTCAGCTGAACATGTTACCATGCTTACACCCCTCACCTATCAACCTGATGTTCTTTCAGGAGTCTTACTAACTTACGTTATGGGAAATCTCATCTTAGGGTGGGCTTCACGCTTAGATGCTTTCAGCGTTTATCCCTTCCCAACATAGCTACCCAGCTATGCCACTGGCGTGACAACTGGTGCACCAGAGGTTGGTCCATCCCGGTCCTCTCGTACTAAGGACAGCTCCCTTCAAATTTCCTACGCCCGCGACGGATAGGGACCGAACTGTCTCACGACGTTCTGAACCCAGCTCGCGTGCCGCTTTAATGGGCGAACAGCCCAACCCTTGGGACCGACTTCAGCCCCAGGATGCGACGAGCCGACATCGAGGTGCCAAACCTCCCCGTCGATGTGGACTCTTGGGGGAGATCAGCCTGTTATCCCCGAGGTAGCTTTTATCCGTTGAGCGATGGCCCTCCCACGAGGTACCACCGGATCACTAAGCCCGACTTTCGTCCCTGCTCCACCTGTATGTGTCGCAGTCAGGCTCCCTTCTGCCTTTGCACTCTTCGAACGATTTCCGACCGTTCTGAGGGAACCTTTGGGCGCCTCCGTTACTTTTTAGGAGGCGACCGCCCCAGTCAAACTGCCCACCTAACAATGTCCCGTGACCAGATTCATGGCCTCCGGTTAGAATTCCAGTACTATCAGGGTGGTATCCCAAGGTCGACTCCACCACAGCTGACGCCGTGATTTCCCAGTCTCCCACCTATCCTGTACAGATAATACCGAAACTCAATGCTAAATTGCAGTAAAGCTCTACGGGGTCTTTCCGTCCAATCGCGGGTAGCAAGCATCTTCACTTGCACTACAATTTCGCCGGATTTGCTGTTGAGACAGTGCCCAAATCATTACGCCATTCGTGCGGGTCGGAACTTACCCGACAAGGAATTTCGCTACCTTAGGACCGTTATAGTTACGGCCGCCGTTTACTGGGGCTTAAGTTCATGCCTTCGCTTGCGCTAAGCAATCCCCTTAACCTTCCAGCACCGGGCAGGCGTCAGCCCCTATACATCAGCTTTCGCTTTAGCAGAGACCTGTGTTTTTGCTAAACAGTTGCTTGGGCCTATTCTCTGCGACCTACTTGCGTAGGCACCCCTTCTCCCGAAGTTACGGGGTCAATTTGCCGAGTTCCTTAACAGCAATTCTTCCGCTGGTCTTAGGATTCTCTCCTCACCTACCTGTGTCGGTTTGCGGTACGGGCGTTAGCTTCCTCCATAGAGGCTTTTCTTGGCAGCGTGGAATCAGATACTTCGCTATAATTAGCTCCCCATCACATCTCAGAATTGTTTTAGCGGATTTGCCTGCTAAAACTCCCTAAATGCTTAGACACACATCCAATAGTGTGCACATCTTATCCTCCTGCGTCACCCCGTTTGTAATAACGTCTGCTAACGGTACAGGAATATCAACCTGTTGTCCATCGACTACGCCTTTCGGCCTCGCCTTAGGTCCCGACTAACCCTGAGCGGACGAGCCTTCCTCAGGAAACCTTAGGTTTTCGACCGCCAGGATTCTCACCTGGCTCTCGCTACTTATGCCAACATTCTCACTTCTGCATCGTCCACCGCTCCTTTCGGTACGACTTCARCCAATGCAGAAAGCTCCTCTACCACTCACATATTAAATGTGAATCCATAGCTTCGGTGGTAAGTTTTAGCCCCGGACATCTTCGGCGCGGGATCTCTTGACTAGTGAGCTATTACGCACTCTTTAAATGAGTGGCTGCTTCTAAGCCAACATCCTAGTTGTCTTAGAAATCCCACATCCTTTACCACTTAACTTACACTTTGGGACCTTAGCTGATGGTCTGGGCTGTTTCCCTTTTGACTACGGATCTTATCATTCGCAGTCTGACTGCCGAAATAAAAGTATCTGGCATTCGGAGTTTGATAAGGTTCGGTAAGCGGTATGCCCCCTAGCCTATTCAGTGCTCTACCTCCAGTACTCARTTAATCGACGCTAGCCCTAAAGCTATTTCGAGGAGAACCAGCTATCTCCGAGTTCGATTGGAATTTCTCCGCTATCCACAGCTCATCCCATGGTTTTTCAACACCAACGTGGTTCGGACCTCCACGACATTTTACTGTCGCTTCATCCTGGCCATGGATAGGTCACCCGGTTTCGGGTCTACGACATGCAACTTTGCGCCCTATTCAGACTCGGTTTCCCTTCGGCTCCGTACCTTAAGTACTTAACCTCGCTACATATCGTAACTCGTTGGCTCGTTCTACAAAAAGCACGTCGTCACACATATAAAGTGCTCCGACCGGTTGTAGGCACAGGGTTTCAGGTTCTATTTCACTCCCCTTCCGGGGTTCTTTTCACCTTTCCCTCACGGTACTGCTTCACTATCGGTCACTAGGTAGTATTTAGCCTTGGGAGGTGGTCCTCCCTGCTTCCCACAAGGTTTCACGTGTCTCGTGGTACTCTGGATCAGAACT
>NZ_BAAABH010000072.1:0-2542 GCF_054767855.1 Clostridium sp. CTA-19
GAAGGAGCTTCATCGCTCGACTTGCATGTGTTAGGCACGCCGCCAGCGTTCGTCCTGAGCCAGGATCAAACTCTCAATTTAAAAGTTTGAACTGCTTCAAGCAATTTGCTGACTATAATAGTCAATTTTTTTACATCTTYCGATGTGAGYCTCTACAAAATAGATTCTCAAATGAATTAACTGGTTTTACCTATATTTATCTGTTTAATTTTCAAAGACCAATTTGTCACCACTTGATGACTTTTACTATTTTACTAGTTTTAAACTTTTTTGTCAATACTTTTTTTAAAAAGTTTTTAAAGTTTAAATCTTTATCGCTTAAGCTACTTAGTAACTTGTTTCAGCGACAAGATTTATTATATACATAATCACTTTAGCCATTATGTATCCTAACCTTAAATATAGAAATTTATACTTTAAATTCTCTTATATACTATGATATCCTCAAAATTACTTTTATTGATACACGTGGATATGTTTTCTTTTATATTTTACTAATAATTGCTTTTTTATTGATAAATTCCTGTAATTTAAAAGAATACAACACAAAATCCAGTTTAATCTTTCTATTATTAATAAAATAAAAGGCTTTGATCAAGTATTAAAATTACTTAACCAAAACCTTTCGTTATATTATTATTTCATTTCTACTTTATAAGTACCTTTTAATTTTTCTACTAAATTTATAAATTCTTTGTTTTGCTTTTCCTGAAGTAAGTTTGAAGCTATCATTGGCTTAACTTCTTCAAAATCTTTAGCAACTGAAGGCTGTTTATCTTCAACTTTTATTATATGAAAACCAAATTGAGTTTTTACAGGTTCACTAATTGCATCAACATCTAACTTAAATGCTGCATCCTCAAATTCAGGTACCATTCTACCTCTTTCAAAAGCTCCTAAGCTTCCACCTTGTGCTTTTGATGGACATTTAGAATATTTCTCAGCTGCCTCTTCAAAAGATATAACATTGTTTTTTATATCTTCTGCTATTTTTTTAGCTTCTTCTTCTTCATCAACTAATATATGCTTAGCGTTTACTGTTTCTTCTGTTTTAAACATTTCTTTATTCTTTTCATAAAATGCTGTAATTTCTTCTTCAGTAATCTCAACATTTGAGAATGATTTAGTTATACCAGCTTGTATTAATAAATCTCTTTTTACTAATTCTAATTGTTTTTTAAACTCTTCATCACTTTCTAAGTTACTATCTTTTGCAAAATTATATACTAATTCATAGTTTATTATTTGATTTAATAATTGCTTTTTACCTTCTTCAGTACTAAAATATTGTTTGTTTTGTTCTGGAAATCTTGATATAGCAAATTCTAAATCTTGTTCTGTAATATTTTTTCCATTTACTGTAGCTAAAATTTTGTTTTCCATATAAATTCTCCTTTTAAAAAATTATTTATATTCTATAAGCATTAAACTCTATCTATTCAAGATTAAGTTTAAGCACTATAACCTTAATATTAATAATAAATTTTATTAAAGTTATAATAAATATTTATATGCTTAAAGTTATATTTTATTAATCTATTATAACATATTTTAAGTAACTATTTTGTTTATTTAAATTATTATTTTATATAAACAAAAAAACTCTTACTAATTAATTAGTAAGAGTTTATGGTGACTCCTAGGGGAATCGAACCCCTGTTACCACCGTGAAAGGGTGGTGTCTTAACCGCTTGACCAAGGAGCCTAATTTTGGTGGCTCACCGGGGAATCGAACCCCGGACACCATGATTAAAAGTCATGTGCTCTACCGACTGAGCTAGTGAACCATATTGGCTGGGATAGCAGGATTTGAACCTACGAATGCCAGAGTCAAAGTCTGGTGCCTTACCGCTTGGCGATATCCCATTAAATGGTGCGTTTTAAGGGATTCGAACCCCTGGCCCACGCCTTAGAAGGGCGTTGCTCTATCCAACTGAGCTAAAAACGCATATTTTGGAGCGGGTGAAGGGAATCGAACCCTCGTAACTAGCTTGGAAGGCTAGCACTCTACCATTGAGTTACACCCGCAAGTGGTGCAGATGAAGGGAGTCGAACCCCCACGCCAAAGGCGCTAGATCCTAAGTCTAGTGCGTCTGCCAATTCCGCCACATCTGCATATGGTGACTCCTAGGGGAATCGAACCCCTGTTACCACCGTGAAAGGGTGGTGTCTTAACCGCTTGACCAAGGAGCCATAATTATCTGGCAACAACCTACCCTCCCACACAGTCACCCGTGCAGTACTCTCGGCGTCTAGAGGCTTAACTTGCCTGTTCGGAATGGAAAGGAGTGTTACCCTCTAAACCATCATCACCAGATTAAAATTCTTATAAACTTCGCACTTCGTCGTCTACTCGTTTCTAATAATTTTAGTTTTTTCAAACTACTTTATTGTTTTATCTAATAATGTAACATTTGTCAACATTATTTTTTACTTTTTAAGAGTTTGTTCTCTGAAAATTGCACAGTGATTATATTAGGTCAAGCCCTCGACTTATTAGTATGAGTCAGCTGAACATGTTACCATGCTTACACCCCTCACC
>NZ_BAAABH010000073.1:0-2069 GCF_054767855.1 Clostridium sp. CTA-19
TGACTGACTATAATAGTCAATTTTTTTACATCTTCCGATGTGAGTCTCTACAAAATAGATTCTCAAATGAATTAACTGGTTTTACCTATATTTATCTGTTTAATTTTCAAAGACCAATTCGTCATTACCTGACGACTTTTACTATTTTACTAGGTTTTAACTTCTTTGTCAACACTTTTTTTTAAACTTTTTTCAAAATTTTTAAGTGTCTTTTAAAGTTTAAATCCTTATCGCTTGAGTTACTTACTTGTTTGCCTCAGCGACAAGATTTATTATATATAAAATCTATTAATACTTCTTCAATTTTTTTCTTGTTTAATAAAATTTTGTTACTTTTTCTTTGTTTTTCATCAATATTCTACATTTTACAACTAATGACACACTAGGTTCAGTTTGTTTTATTTTTAACAAAAACAATATAAATAAAATAAAGCCTATGATTAAATAAGCCTCATTTTATTTATATCTTTTTATTTTAATTTATGCGTTTCTGTATAGTTTTCTCTGTCTGGAGTAGTGTAATGAAATTCTACACCTGCTTTTGCGTTTCCACTTTTAGCTTTACCTTGTATTTCTGGAACTACTTCTTCTTTACTCCTATGCTCATAATATCTTTTCATTCCTTTTTTAGCCATATATAGCACCACCTTATAATATAAATTTCATTTATATTGTTTACTATAATTAAGTTTTATATTAATAATAACGCTTAGTATATTTTTCTAAATGCTATATTTATATAAGTACAACTATAGTTAGTTAGAAGTTGTATAAGAAATAATCTTTAGTATTATTAGTACCATAGTGGGCGATATCACCATAGCTCTTAATTAAAGTAATCTACTAACTAACAATAAAATATTAATCTTAAATTATTCATTCTATAAAGTTGTATAATTAGAATTCAATACTATACTCTTATAAAATTTATAAAAATATCTTCATTAGAAACTTAAAAAGGTTTGCATATACCTTATTATATTTTTAATAATATTGAAAAATTTTTTTAAACTAACTATCCAGCTTCAAGCACAATTTATAATTCCTAAATTTTAAATTCTTAATTAACTATAGGGTTCCAAGTTGACTTTTAAAATTATCCATTTCAGAACTTGGATACCCAAAATAGTGAGACATGCTCTGAATAGCTTAGAATTCAACAATGTATCTTGTATAAAAATATTTTAAGGTTATTGAATAAATTTAAATTGGAGCTTGTTCCCCTATATAGGATTCCAAGCATGTGCGTAAAGCTAAACCATTTTATTTCAATAAAACATTTTTCTTTTAATTTATTACTACACTATGTAATAATAAAAAATCTTAATAAACTATTCATTGAAAATAAACTGTCAACTATTAGTATATTGTTAGTCTTAAATTTTTTCATTTGATAAATGCATAAACTTAAAAGTTATTAACAACACTCTTTCAAAAAACAAAAAGTTATAAACAAAATCACAGTTATTTATGTGAATTTGTTTATAACTTCTATCATTTTAAAATATATTGTTGATAACTTTTTATTTTTTATTTTTTAATAAATAAAAAAAGCTTAGTAAAATTACTAAGCTTGGTGGCTCGAGCAGGAATCGAACCAGCGACACGAGGATTTTCAGTCCTCTGCTCTACCGACTGAGCTATCGAGCCATACTTACCTGGCAACAACCTACCCTCCCACACAGTCACCCGTGCAGTACTCTCGGCGTCTAGAGGCTTAACTTGCCTGTTCGGAATGGAAAGGAGTGTTACCCTCTAAACCATCATCACCAGATTTTAATTTAATATAAGCGGCGTATTTCGTCGTTAACTTCAGTCGTTACGATACTCACTTATGTACTCATAAGCTCTGTTTCTCACTTCTTTGTTGCCTAGAACTACTTGCTTTTATTAACTTAATTATTAATATTTTTATATTAAATTTTTCAGAGTTGTTCTCTGAAAATTGCACAGTGATTATATTAGGTCAAGCCCTCGACTTATTAGTATGAGTCAGCTGAACATGTTACCATGCTTACACCCCTCACCTATCAACCTGATGTTCTTTCAGGAGTCTTACTAACTTACGT
>NZ_BAAABH010000075.1:0-1543 GCF_054767855.1 Clostridium sp. CTA-19
CTCAGTTGGTTAGAGCAACCGGCTCATAACCGGTAGGTCCGGGGTTCGAGTCCCTGAAGGTCCACCATATTTGGGGGTATAGCTCAGTTGGGAGAGCACCTGCCTTGCACGCAGGGGGTCAAGAGTTCGAATCTCTTTATCTCCACCATAGCAGTTCGAAAGAACTGCTTTTTTTTATTATTTATAATAAGAAATATTAGATTTTAAAAGATTATATAAGTGTTTATTATATAATTAAAGTTAAAATATAAGATAGGTGGGATATATGTGGAAAATAGAGATATGAAAATATTGATAACCAATGATGATGGCGTATTTGCAGATGGAATAATAGAGCTTGCTAAAGAACTTGAAAAACACTATTCTGTATGTATTGTTGCACCAAATTGTCAAAAAAGTGCCACAAGTCATTCAATAACTATAGATAAACCATTAATAATAAAAGAAGAAAAATTAGAGGGCATTAAATCAAGAGCGTTTAGTATAAGTGGAACTCCTGCAGATTGTGCAAGGGTTGGAGTTAATAAGATTATGGATGGAAAAGTTGATATGGTTATATCAGGAATAAATAATGGGTTCAATTTAGGCACAGATATACTATATTCAGGTACAGTTTCAGCAGCTATCGAGGCAGCTATATTAAAAATACCATCTATTGCTTTTTCATGCGACGGAAATAATGAATCATATAAAGAATGTGCTAAAGTAGCCAAAGATTTAATTGAAAAACTAGAAAAATCTCCGCTGAAAAACGATTTAGTTTTAAATGTAAATTTTCCATCGCTAAAGAATGTAGATTTAAAAAAGAATTATGAGTTTAAAGTTTCAAAGATGGGGGAGAAAAAATATGAGAACTTATATGTTGAAACCTTAAATGAAGATGGAAGTAAAAGTATCAATATAAGTGGAACACCTATAAAAAATAATGAAGCAGATACTGATGTATTAAATATAGAAAATGGATATGTAACTATAACTCCACTACATTATGATTTAACAAATTTTAAAATTTTATATGAAATAGAAGAAAAGCTTATATAAGGGCTGGTCTTTCTTCTAAAATAAGTAGCTTAAAGTAATATAGAAGCTACTTATTTTTTATTACAAACTGTTAGGATAATCATGATTTATACTAAAACTAAATATAAACTTATCCAAGTGTATCATTATATGAAAAGTTAAAGAAATAAAAGGAAAAAAAAGATATTATAATTTAATTTTAGATAATAAATTAATGCATATTAAATTTACTTAAGGAAAGAATGTTATTATGAATGAGTCGTCAATGACGGGAACTTGAAAAAAGTTCAAAAGAAATTGAAAAAAGTTGTTGACAAATGACAAACAAATTGCTAAAATAAAAAAGCAGTCGTTGATAAACGACAAAAAACAATTTGGTCTTTGAAAATTAAACAGATAAATATAGGTAAAACCAGTTAATTCATTTGAGAATCTATTTTGTAGAGGCTCACATCGGAAGATGTAAAAAATTGACTATTATAGTCAGCAAATTGCTTGAAGCAGTTCAAACTTTTAAATTGAG
>NZ_BAAABH010000076.1:0-1433 GCF_054767855.1 Clostridium sp. CTA-19
AAGATATCTATGATATGATTCAATGAAAGCATTGTAATTTGGACTTTTAACAGGTATTCTTTCATGAATAACATTTTCATCAAGACAAGATTTTTCAAAGATACCACTAATAAATTGACTACCATTATCCGTACGGATTACTAATCCATTTGGATTATCTTTAATGCCTCTGGAATATAAACCTTGAATTAAAACTTTTTTCGCAACTTCACCAGTTGCAGATAAATCTATTGATGTGCTTACAAGTTCTCTATCAAACACATCAATTATAGAAGTAATATAAGCAGTTCGCTTTGTTCCAGCTATAAACGCATACTTTATATCCATTTGCCACAATTGGTTTGATTTTATTATTGTTCTACTTTCGCAGACRCGTGACACTCGTTTTAGAGTGCGTTTTCTATTTGGATCTAACAARTTTAAGCTTTTCATTAATCTTCTAACTTTTTTCTTATTAATCTTAATATTGTAGTTATTTCTTAAAACAGCAGTAACTTTCTTATAACCATAGAATTTACTAGTTTTTTGAGATTTAATTTTTACTATATAGTTTTGTATATCTAAGTCATTAACCTTATCTCCATCAAAGTTATAACTAAACCCAGGTGTCTTACGACCTGTATTAGCGTAGCTTCTCCCAGCATACTCATGTTTTATCTTATAGTAGATAATTCTACAATACTTAATACAGTAACAACTTTATAACCTAAAGTTATCCACTTATGAGCAATAGCAATTTTATCATCTAACGTTGGTTGTTTTTTAGAAGATCTTCAAGGATTGCTATTTTTAATTTAAGCTCTTCATTTTCATCCTTAAATTTATGATATTCTTTTTTATAATTAGGTATAATCTCACCTTCCTTTGGATTTTTCGGCTTTATAGTTCGAGAATACCTACGGTAATTGTTAACCCATGTGCTTAATTGAACTGGATTAATATTATATTTTTTAGCTATTAAAGAATTACTACCAGATTCAAGAACCTCTTTAACATAAGCAACTCTTTGTTCTTCTGAAAACTTTCTTTTAAAAACAACTTTTGACATATTGTAGCCCTCCTAATTTCATTAATATAATTGTAAATATCTAAATTAACTTTGTCCAATCCAATTAGGGGGGGATCTAGGCTTTTAACTCTTAATTCTTAACTTTTAACTACCTATAGTTGTATAGTTTAATTATATTTCAGTAAATCCAAATACTTTTTTAACTTTTTATTTTTAATTCATTGACATTTTTAATTTAGGTTAAAGCTTTAATATTTAATTTATCTTTAATTTCATGTTTTAATCGAGTAGGAGGAAAATAATTATTTTATTTTCCGTCCTCTCACACCACCGTGCGTACCGTTCGGTACACGGCGGTTCAATAGAATTACCTAAATCTTAAATAACTCTCGGTTAACGTTATAAACCCTTGTTCTTTTAGGTA
>NZ_BAAABH010000077.1:0-1358 GCF_054767855.1 Clostridium sp. CTA-19
CTCATAGGCCCCCGTGGAAAAGTAGACTCATAATTCGAATGGAACTATACTAGGATTAATGAATGGAGGGGTGCATTATGAGTGGAAATTTTATTAGAAAATATACTGAAGAAGAAAGAATGAAAATTGTAGAAGAGGCTTTAGCATGTGGAAGCAATTCTTTAGTAGCAGCGAAGTATAATATACACAGTGGATTGGTATCTAATTGGAAATGTAATTATAGAAGATATAAGCAAACTTTGAAACCTAAGAATGCTACTCAACCTAAAGATGAAGAAATAATTGTAGATTATAAAAAAGAGTATAAGAAAACAAAAGAAAAATGCAAAGATCTTGAATTAGAAGTTGCCATTCTTCGCGATTTATTAAAAAAAAAGAAATAAATGAAGAACATGATTTGTATTCTTATGCATCCGAATGGATTTCTATAGGTGCACCTATTAAAGCTGTATTAAGGATATTAGGTTTAAAAAAATCTACTTATTATAAACAACAGTTATTAATTAAAAGTGGAAATAGACCTTTAAATCAATCCGAAGGAAACATTCCAGGATATAGTCTAAATATAAATGGTGAAAAAGTTTTTGATTTAGAGATTCAAAAATATATAGTGAAAATAAAAAAAGATGAAGTAGGACAGTTTTATGGTTATAAAAAGGTTAGGGCAGTTTTGAAAAATAAATATAAACTAAAAATTAATAAGAAAAAAGTTTATAGATTGATGAAGAGGATGAACCTATTAGAGGTTAAAAGAAAGGGTGTTAAGAGATATTCTAAAATATGTAAGAATCATGTAATTACAGATTCAAATCAACTTTGGGARATGGACATGAAATATGTTTATATAGCAGAAACAAGGGAGATAGCRTATTTAACATCTATTATAGATGTGTTTGATAGAAGCATATTAGCATATGATTTGTCACTTTCTCCAAATGCRGAGCAAGCTAAAATTGTAGTAATAAAGGCACTTTATAATAGAGGAATTAAGGGTAAAACATCTGAATTAATAATTAGAACAGACAATGGATCACAATTTATAGCTAGTAAATTTGAGAAGTTGTGTATTCAAGAGAATGTTACACATGAAAGGATACCTGTGCATAGCCCTAATTATAATGCTCATATAGAGTCATATCATAGATACTTACAAGAAGAATGYCTTGCCGGTAGGCTGTTTAAAGATTTAGAAGRAGCAATTAATACTATCGAAAATTATGTAAGTAACTATAACTTTAAAAGAATACATTCTTCAATTGATTATAGGACTCCAAATGAGTTTTATAATTTAACAAATAGTAATTTTAAGAATAAGCTAGTAATTAGCATTTAGAGTCCACTTTGAGGGGGCCAATCCG
>NZ_BAAABH010000078.1:0-1310 GCF_054767855.1 Clostridium sp. CTA-19
TTTAAAATATTTTTATACAAAATGTAGTGTTGAATTCTAAGCGATTCAGAGCATGTCTCACTATTTTGGGTATCCAAGTTTTGGAATGGATAATTTTAAAAGTCAACTTGGAACCCTATAAAAAAGTTAGCCAGTCCCCTTAAATAGTTAAGAAGTTTAAAGAAATTGACAATGGACAATTGACATTTGACAATGGTGGAGGAAACTGGATTCCAGTTTCTTTTTAATTTAAGGGAGTAAAATTTAAGCTGAAGATATAAAACAAACTAAAGATATATTCAAGGTTCGCAGCCGTAACAAGAAGGACAGGCGTATCTAAGTATATTTTCCATGAGTAATTTTTACAGTGAAATCATAGTGTTATCAATAAAATCTAAAGCAATCAAAGCCGGTCCTAAAATAGTAGCTTTGCTGCGTAGATGTTCGGGACTGGCTTTGAGTTATTGTGTTAGTAGTATAAAGTTAGAAGAGAATGAAGTGTTAGCGAAGCAAATAAATTTATCGTGCCTGTCCCATTTGTAATGGAGCGAACACTAGGAGTAATTGCTTATTTAAAGGTTTCACTAAAACCAAAATAGGGGTACTGGTTCTTTACTTGTTTTATTGTGGAAATACAGCAATTTCGGAATCTACAGTTTAAACGAAAAAAATAGCTACAAATGAACCTGTCCCACTTGTGATGGCGCAAAAATCTTAGATAATTACTTACTTAGAAGTTTTACTTTTGTAGATTCAAAATACGTTTAGTATTACTAGGAACGAAGTGAGTAGTAATAACAATAACTGTTAACTATTCACTTTTAACTAAAAAAGTCCCACTTGTTATGGGGTTAAGACTGTAAAGATTTGATTGTTTAGATGTGTTACTAAAATAAGTGATGGGGACCGACTTTGAGTGCTATTGGAGAGAAGCTAAAATCAACAAGAGCATCTATTTGAAAGTATAGTAAAGTAGCCAATTACGCGTCTGTCCCTCTTGTTATGGAGGTGGAACTTGGTATAGTTGCTTACTTAGTTGAGGTAGTTCTTTGGAAATTGACAATGGACAAAGGACAATTGACAATGTTGGTTGAAACTGGACTGCCAGGTTCTTTGAATTAGATGGAGTGAATTCTAAGTTTAGGATATTAAATTAAACAAAGTTAGATTCAGGGTTTGCAACCGTAACAAATGGGACAGGCACGAATGGTTTAGCGCTGTAAAATGAAAATCAGCTCTTTAAATTTAATTACTATAAATATAGGGAAACAAGCTCAAATTCAAATTTGTTCAATAACTTTAAAATATTTTTATACAAAATGTAGTGTTGA
>NZ_BAAABH010000079.1:0-1273 GCF_054767855.1 Clostridium sp. CTA-19
AATTTAAGGGCATAAATGTTGAATTGAAGATATAAATCTAACTAAAGCTAAATTCAAAATGTGCAGCCATAACAAGAAGGACAGGCRTACCGAAGTATAATTTCCTTAAGTTATTTTCACAGTGAAACCGAAAGCTTATCAATAAAAWTTAAAGCAATCAAAGCCGGTCCTAAAATAGCAGCTTTGCTGYGTASATGTTCGGGACCGACTTTGAGTACTATTGGAGAGAAACTAAAATCAACAAAAGCATCTATCCCAAAGTATAGCAAAGTAGCCAACTACGCGTCTGTCCCTCTTGTAATGGAGGTAGAACTTTGGGTGATTGCTTGCTTAGTTGAGATAAGTAGTTTAAAAAATTGACAAAGGACAATTGACATTTGACAATTGACAATGATGGAGAAAACTAGAGTTAAATTAAGGATTAAGAATTATGAATTAAGAATTGATGTAGAAACTGGGCTAACAGTTTCTTTGAAAAGAGGTTCGGGACTGGCTTTGATTTATTAGTTAAAAAATATAAAACTAGGAGAGCATCAAGTGTTAGCGRAGRAAATAAATTTATCGTGCCTGTCCCATTTGTGAAGGCGGTAGAACTTTGGTAAATTGCTTGCTTAGATTTTGTTAGTAAAAGCAAATTAAAAAACTACGTTGAGAATTACTAGGAGTAAAGCGAGTAGTAATAACTACAATTATTAACTATTCACTTTTAACTAAAAAAGTCCCACTTGTTATGGARCTAATACTGTAAAGATTTGATTGTTTAGGAGTGTTACTAAAATGGGTGATGGGGACCGACTTTGAGTACTATTGGAGAGAAATTAAAATCAATAAAAGCATCTATCYSAAAGTATAGYAAAGTAGCCAATTACGTGTCTGTCCCTCTTGTGATGGATGTGGAACTTGGTAAATTGCTTACTTAGTTGAGGTAGGGCGCTTGAAAAATTGACAAWGGACAAWGGACAWTTGACAATGTTAGTTGAARCTGGASTRCCAGTTTCTTTGAATTTAAGRGAGTAAAATCTAGGTTTGAGAGATAAAACAAACAAAATCTATAGTCAAAGTTTACAGCCGTAACAAGAAGGACAGGCGTAGCAAAATATATTTTCCATAAGTTATTTTGTGAGTGAAATCATAAAGTTATCAATAAAAATTAAAGCAATCAAAGCCGGTCCTAAAATAGCAGCTTTGCTGTGTACATGTTTGGGACTGGCTTTGATATTTTAGGTAGAAGTATAAAGTTAGGAGAGCATCAAGTGTTAGCGGAGAAAATAAA
>NZ_BAAABH010000080.1:0-1187 GCF_054767855.1 Clostridium sp. CTA-19
TTGAGATTTTTCCTGTTTCAATGTACTCCATTTTGCCGAAGCTACTTTGGTTTATATAGCACTCCACAGGCTTAAATTCCCATTTAGCCAACGGTACATATATAAGTATCTATTTAACGTTAGATAATCTTATATTCTTTTGCATCTCTAAGATTATATGAAGCATTTGCATCTCTATCAAAACTATAACCACACTTGCAATTATATACTCTATCTGAAAGCTTTAAGTCCTTTTTTACGCTTCCACATTTATTACAAAGTTTAGATGATGGATACCATTTACTCACTTGTCTTATTTCAATATTATTTTGATGTGATTTTGAAATAAGTTTATTTCTTAAGTCATACAATTTTTGCTTTTGTACAGCTTTAGATAAATGCTTATTCTTAATCATATTAGAAATGGCCAAATCTTCTATAGTTATAAAAACTGGCTTGATTTTCACTAGTTCTGAAACTATTTTATTATTATAATCATTTCTAATATTATATAATCTTTGATGGATTTTCTGTACCTTAACTACTTGCTTYTGGATATTTTGTCTAGTAGCTCCCTCCTTATTATTTTTATTTCTTATTTTTAAACTTTCATATTTCCTTGAAAGTTTTCTTTGTTCCCTTTTTAATTTTCTTTCTATTTTTTTAACTTTACTCRTCTTATTTATATTTTTAAATTTTATTCCATTACTGCAAATAGCAGTATCTTTTATCCCTAAATCAATACCTATTCCACAAGAATAAGGTTTATCATTCGGTTTTATATCTTCTTCAACCAATATAGATACATAATATCTATCTGATTTTTGACTAACTGTTCCACTCTTTACAATAGAGTTAKTTGGTATATACCCATATTCTTTTAATCTCATCCACCCAATCGTTGGTATCTTAACTCTATGTCTTTCTATAGTCCAATCAGTTTTATTATTCTTAGGAAAATAAGCTTTAACATCTTTATTCTTCTTTTTCTTGAACTTAGGAAAACTTGTTTCTCCTTTAAAGAATTTTTTAAAAGCTTTTTCTCCATTCATAATAGCTTGTTTTGTAGCTTTAGAAGATACTTCTTTTATCCACTTTTTATCTTGGTTATTAGGGATATACTCATTATTAAGCCATTTTGAAAAATCCATTCCACTTACAAATCTTTTTTCTTTTTGATAAATTTCTTTATTATGAGCAAGATAGAA
>NZ_BAAABH010000081.1:0-1075 GCF_054767855.1 Clostridium sp. CTA-19
ATCAAAGCCGGTCCTAAAATAGCAGCTTTGCTGTGTACATGTTTGGGACTGGCTTTGATATTTTAGGTAGAAGTATAAAGTTAGGAGAGCATCAAGTGTTAGCGGAGAAAATAAACTTACCGTGCCTGTCTCATTTGTGATGGAGCCAATACTAGGGTTAATTGCTTGTTTAAAGGTTTCACTAAAACCAAAATAAGGGTACTGGTTCTTTACTTATTTTGTTATGGAAATACAGTAATTGTGGAATCTACAATTTAAACGAAGAAAATAGCCGCAAATGAACCTGTCCCACTTGTTATGGAATAAAAACTTAGAGATATTACTTGTTTATGTGTGTTGCTAAAACTGAATAATGGGGACCGACTTCAAGTACTATTGGAGAAAAACTAAAATCAACAAAAGCATCTATCTGAAAGTATAGTAAAGTAGCCAATTACGTGTCTGTCCCTCTTGTGATGGATGTAGAACTTGGTATAGTTGCTTACTTAGTTGAGATAAGTAGTTTAAAAAATTGACAAAGGACAATTGACATTTGACAATAATGGAGGAAACTGGATTTCAGTTTCTTTGAATTAGAGAGAATGAATTCTGAGTTAAAGAAATAAATCTAACAAGAGCTATATTCAAGGTTCACAGCCGTAACAAATTATATAATTGACAAAGGACAAAGGACAATTGACAATGTTAGTTGAAACTGGACTGCCAGTTTCTTTGAATTTAAGAGAGTAAAATCTGAGTTTAGGATATAAAATAAATTAAGGCTAGATTTAAGATTTACAGCCGTAACAAATGGGACAGGCACGAATGGTTTAGCGCTGTAAAATGAAAATCAGCTCTTTAAATTTAATTACAATAARTAARAGAAGTTAGCCAGTYCCCTTAAATAGTTAAGAGTTAAGGTTGAAACTGGATTYCAGTTTCTTTTTAATTTAAGGGCATAAATGTTGAATTGAAGATATAAATCTAACTAAAGCTAAATTCAAAATGTGCAGCCATAACAAGAAGGACAGGCRTACCGAAGTATAATTTCCTTAAGTTATTTTCACAGTGAAACCGAAAGCTTATCAATAAAATT
>NZ_BAAABH010000082.1:0-993 GCF_054767855.1 Clostridium sp. CTA-19
CAACAATTATATTAATGAAATTAGGAGGGCTACAATATGTCAAAAGTTGTTTTTAAAAGAAAGTTTTCAGAAGAACAAAGAGTTGCTTATGTTAAAGAAGTTCTTGAATCTGGTAGTAATTCTTTAATAGCTAAAAAATATGATATTAATCCAGTTCAATTAAGCACATGGGTTAACAATTACCGTAGGTATTCTCAAACTATAAAGCCGAAAAATCCAAAGGAAGGTGAGATTATACCTAATTATAAAAAAGAATATCATAAATTTAAGGATGAAAATGAAGAGCTTAAATTAAAAATAGCAATCCTTGAAGATCTTCTAAAAAAAACAACCAACGTTAGATGATAAAGTTGCTATTGCTCATAAGTGGATAACTTTAGGTTATAAAGTTGTTACTGTATTAAGCATTGTAGAATTATCTAAGTCCTCTTATTACTACAAAATAAAACATGAGTATGCTGAGAGAAGCTACGCTAATACAGGTCGTAAGACACCTGGATTTAGTTATAATTTTGATGGAGATAAGATTAATGACTTAGATATACAAAGCTATATAGTAAAAATTAAATCTCAGAAAACTAGTAAATTCTATGGTTATAAGAAAGTTACTGCTGTTTTAAGAAATAACTACAATATTAAGATTAATAAGAAAAAAGTTAGAAGATTAATGAAAAACTTAAACTTGTTAGATCCAAATAGAAAACGCACTCTAAAACGAGTGTCACGTGTCTGCGAAAGTAGAACAATAATAAAATCAAACCAATTGTGGCAAATGGATATAAAGTATGCGTTTATAGCTGGAACAAAGCGAACTGCCTATATTACGTCTATAATCGATGTGTTTGATAGAGAACTTGTAAGTACATCAATAGATTTATCTGCAACTGGTGAAGTTGCGAAAAAAGTTTTAATTCAAGGTTTATATTCCAGAGGCATTAAAGATAATCCAAATGGATTAGTAATCCGTACGGATAATGGTAGTCAATTTATTAG
>NZ_BAAABH010000083.1:0-851 GCF_054767855.1 Clostridium sp. CTA-19
AAAATTGACAATGGACAAAGGACAATTGACAATGTTGGAGGAAACTGGACTACCAGTTTCTTTGAATTAGAGGGAGTAAAATTTGAGTTTAGGATATAAAACCAAACAAAAGCTATATTCAAAGTGCACAGCCGTAACAAGAAGGACAGGCATACCTAAGTATATTTTCCATAAGTTATTTTCACAGTGAAATCTAAAAGGTATTAACAAAACCTAAAGCAATCAAAGCCGGTCCTAAAAAAGATACGTTGAGAATTACTGGGAACGAAGTGAGTAGTAATAACTACAACTGTTAACTATTCACTGTTAACTCTTAACTAAAAAAGTCCCATTTGTGATGGAGCCAACACTAGGGGCAATTGCTTGTTTGAGAATTTTACCAAAACCTAAATAGGGGTACTGGTTCTTTACTTATCTTGTTATGAGAGTACAGTAATTGTGGAATCTACAGTTAAGCGAAGAAAATAGCCACAAATGAACCTGTCCCACTTGTTATGGAGCTAATATTGTAAGGATTTGATTGCTTAGGTGTGTTGCTAAAACTGAATAATGGGGACCGACTTCGAGCAGTATTGGAGAAAAACTAAAATCAACAAAAGTATCAAGCCTAAAGTATAGCAAAGCAGCCAATTACGCGTCTGTCCCTCTTGTGATGGAGGCAGAACTTTGAGTGATTGCTTGCTTAGTTGAGGTAGAGAGTTTGGAAAAATTGACAATGGACAAAGGACAATTGACAATGTTGGAGGAAACTGGACTACCAGTTTCTTTGAATTAGAGGGAGTAAAATTTGAGTTTAGGATATAAAACCAAACAAAAGCTATATTCAAAGTGCACAGCCGTAACAAGAAGGA
>NZ_BAAABH010000084.1:0-840 GCF_054767855.1 Clostridium sp. CTA-19
AATTGACAATGGACAAAGGACAATTGACAATGTTGGAGGAAACTGGACTACCAGTTTCTTTGAATTAGAGGGAGTAAAATTTGAGTTTAGGATATAAAACCAAACAAAAGCTATATTCAAAGTGCACAGCCGTAACAAGAAGGACAGGCGTAGCTAAGTATATTTTCCATAGGTTATTTTCACAGTGAAATCTAAAAGGTATTAACAAAACCTAAAGCAATCAAAGCCAGTCCTTAAGATAGTTAATAGTTAAAAAGTAATAGTTAAAAGTTGAGGATGAAAGTGGTAACCACTTTCTGAAAATGATTTAAAAAAGAATGTAATTTGCTTTATAAATTTATACAAAAAGTTCTTTATTTAAAGCTATCAATTTCATTTACATAAGTTGTAAATTTTGTTAACATATATTTATAATCATGTAAGGTATAAAAGGGGTGGTTGAGTCATGAAGAAAAAGATAACTTGTTTATTGATAAGTGCTATGGTTGCAGGAGTTTGCTCTACACCTATCAATGCATATGCTGCTAATAATAGGGTTACTAGAATAAATGGTAGTGATAGATATGGAACATCTATTGAAATCGGAAAAAAATTTGTAGGAGATGAAAGTGTAGATGCCGTAATACTTGCAAGTGGAAAAGATTATCCAGATGCATTAACAGGTTCTATACTTTCTAAAAAATATAATGCTCCTATAATTTTAGTTGATTATGATCCTAAAACTAGTATGGAACAAATAGCATTTATTCAATCAAGATTAAATCCTAATGGAAAAGTATATCTATTAGGTGGAGAAAAAAATATAAACAATAATTATATTAACTATTTAAAACAAATTGG
>NZ_BAAABH010000085.1:0-764 GCF_054767855.1 Clostridium sp. CTA-19
GGCTACTTTGCTATACTTTGGGATATATGCTTTTGTTAATTTTAATTTTTCTCCAATAGCAATCGAAGTCGGTCCCCATTATTCAGTTTTAGTAACACACCTAAGCAAGCAATGCCTCTAAGCATTGGCTCCATCACAAATGGGACTTTTCCAGTTAAAAGTGAACAGTGAATAGTTAACAGTTGTGGTTATTACTACTCTCTTCGTTCCTAGTAATTCTCAACGTATTTTTAAATCTAGTTTTACTAACAAAATCTAAATAAGTAATAAATTACGGTCTTAGCTCCATAACAAATGGGACAGGCACGGTAAATTTATTTTCTTCGCTAACATCTGATGCTCTCCTAGTTTTATATTTTTTCAACTAATAAATCAAAGCCAGTCCCGAACAACTACGCTACATAGTAGCTACCTGGGGACTGGCTAACCTTTTTTTATTTATGGTAATTAAATCCAAAGAGCTGATTTTTATTTTTATATAGATAAACCTTTCGTGCCTGTCCCATTTGTTACGGTTGTACATTTTGAATATAGTTTTAGTTTGTTTTGTCTCTAAAACTCAATTTTTACTCCCTTAAGTTGAAAGAAACTGGAATCCAGTTTCATCCATCATTGACGGATTGGCCCCCTCAAAGTGGACTCTAAATGCTAATTACTAGCTTATTCTTAAAATTACTATTTGTTAAATTATAAAACTCATTTGGAGTCCTATAATCAATTGAAGAATGTATTCTTTTAAAGTTATAGTTACTTACATAATTTTC
>NZ_BAAABH010000086.1:0-749 GCF_054767855.1 Clostridium sp. CTA-19
TGGTAAGTATTGGATGACAAGTGAACATTATTTCCAAGCCCAAAAGTTTATTGGAACTGAATATGAAGAACAAGTTAGAATGTCATCAACACCAATGGAAGCAGCAAACATGGGACGTGATAGAAGTAAACCACTTAGGAAAGATTGGGAAGAAGTAAAAGATGATCTAATGCGAAGAGCAGTTTTAGAAAAATTCAAAACAAATAGCGATGCTAAGGAAATACTTTTCTCAACTGGAGATGAGGAGATAATTGAAAAAACCACTAAAGACTACTATTGGGGATGTGGTGAAGATGGAACTGGGAAAAATATGTTGGGAAAAATATTGATGGAGACTAGAGATATTTTACGTAACTGTCAATAGGGTTATTGATCAAAGATAAAATATTAACTGTATAAAAATGAGTAACCTAGCCACAAAATCATATAATGATTTTTTAGTGCTAAAGGTAATTGAATTTGCTAGGTTGCAGGTTATAATACAAAATACACCTTACTGCATAATTGTAATAATGTAGTGAAAAAATGAAATGAACCAGCTGAAATTAAGTAGGCTGGTTCATTATTTTTTTTAGTAGATAAATAATTGGGATCAATAAAGAAGATCCTAGGTAATTAACATTAATGCCTTTAGGAATGATTAAAATAAGGATAGAATAGATATGTAAGTTGATAACCATGAAATTTGTAATGGATGAGAACATTATAATAGAATGTGGTAAGGACTAATTGAATTACTAGGTTTAGAA
>NZ_BAAABH010000087.1:0-748 GCF_054767855.1 Clostridium sp. CTA-19
TTAAGTAGGTTTCCCCATTCGGAAATCTCTGGATCACAGGCTATTTGCGCCTACCCAAAGCTTATCGCAGCTTATCACGTCCTTCTTCGGCTCCTAGTGCCAAGGCATTCACCCTGCGCCCTTTGTAGCTTGACCTATCAATTTCTTATAAACTTCGTATTACGTCGTCAACTTCCTTCGTTTCGATACTCACTTACGTAAGTAAGCTCTGTTTCTCACTCAGTCGTTTCCTAGTACTACTCGTTTCTAAGAATTAATTCTTTGTCATTTATACAAAAATTCGCATAAAATAATTTCTATTTTAAGGTTTTTATTGTCTTGACGAAATTGTTATATCTTTATTTAAAGGTTTAACAATGTCTTTTTATCACTGTGCAATTTTCAAAGAACAACAAATAATATATTAAACTTAATTAATATATTGGTGGGTCTAAATGGACTCGAACCATCGACCTCACGCTTATCAGGCGTGCGCTCTAACCAGCTGAGCTATAGACCCATATATGGTGGAGATAAAGAGATTCGAACTCTTGACCCCCTGCGTGCAAGGCAGGTGCTCTCCCAACTGAGCTATACCCCCATATAAGGACTTTGGTCCTTCAAAATTAAACAGATAACATAGTACCAGATGTCACAAAGTGTTACCTTTGTGCCGACTCCCTAGAAAGGAGGTGATCCAGCCGCAGGTTCTCCTACGGCTACCTTGTTACGACTTCACCCCAATCACCAATCCCACCTTCGGCCGCTG
>NZ_BAAABH010000088.1:0-729 GCF_054767855.1 Clostridium sp. CTA-19
ATTGTATAGAAAGGATTTTATTATGGGAAGATCAGCTATAAATATTGAAACACTGCATAATTTTAAAATTGAAGAATTAATAGAAATACGAAATTCAACAGAAAACAACCGACAAAGGTTAATATTAACTACTGTTATAATGAGATATTTGAACTATTCTAATAAAGAAATAATGACATTAACTGGCCTTTGCCAAGCTACAATCGTTTCTTATGTTAAGAAGTGGAACGCCGTAGGCTTCGACACTTTAAAAGAGTGTCGTGGAGGCTCTTTAGGTAAATTATCTCCTGATATTATAGAAAATCTTATTTACACAGTAAAAAATRTATCTCCTATAGATAAAGGGTTKGTTGCTAACACTTGGACTTGTGCTCTTCTTGCTCTTTATATTGAAAGAGAATTTGGAGTAAAAGTTACCGAAGAAGCTATTAGATTGAGATTRATTGAAAATAATATTTCTTATAAAAGAGCTCAACCTATGCCTACTAAATTTGATAAGGCCCAACAAGAAGCCTTTAAAAAAAATACGAAACCAACTATCTATTTTAGAATCTTCATCTGATGTAACTGTTTATGCATTAGATGAAACTAGTGTATCTGTTGAATCTGTTAACTATTACTCTTGGAGCACAGTAGGACATCCCCCTATACTTGAGAAAAATGGTTCTCATAAAGGGCTACGCCTAGTTGGCTCCACATCTATTTTAAATAATATGCATACTGTTGTTG
>NZ_BAAABH010000089.1:0-720 GCF_054767855.1 Clostridium sp. CTA-19
ATTATTGTTTTAACATGTTGAGGGCGTGATAATGCCCGAAACTAAAAACCGCCCGCTATGCGGGTGAGATTAAGTTCTTAAGAAAAGAGCATCATACTTTTGTTATAATAGTGATTGTTCAAGCCACTAAGATAACAGAAAGGAATGATGCTCCATGGCACAAAGTTTAGCACATAYAAAGTGGATGTGCAAGTATCATATAGTATTCACACCAAAATACAGAAGAAAGATAATATATTATAAGTTAAGAGAAGATATAAAGGAAATAATAAAAGATTTATGTAAATGGAAGGGCATAGAAATATTAGAAGGACACATGATGCCAGATCATATACATATCTTAGTATCAATTCCACCAAAGATAAGTGTATCAAGTTTTATGKGATATCTTAAAGGGAAAAGTGCAATGATGATATTTGATAGACATTCAAGTTTAAAATATAAATTTGGRAATAGGCACTTTTGGGCAGATGGATATTATGTGAGTACTGTAGGTTTAAATGAAAAAACAATAGCAAAATATATAAGAGAACAAGAAAAATATGATCAAATGATGGATAAGATTACAACAAAAGAATTAGAGAACCCTTTTAAGGGTATAGTTAAGTAATCAGTCCACAATGGCTTGAATGAAATGAAAGCTAACACCATTTAGGTGTTGGAAGTAATACGCCCTTATAGGGCTTGAGCAAGCCACCCGTTTTACGGGTGGTTATGACT
>NZ_BAAABH010000090.1:0-702 GCF_054767855.1 Clostridium sp. CTA-19
CCCATAACGTAAGTTAGTAAGACTCCTGAAAGAACATCAGGTTGATAGGTGAGGGGTGTAAGCATGGTAACATGTTCAGCTGACTCATACTAATAAGTCGAGGGCTTGACCTAATATAATCACTGTGCAATTTTCAGAGAACAAACTCTGAAAAATATTTTAAATTAATATTGACAAATATGAATTTAAAATATAAAATAAAAAAGTAGTTTTAAAAAATTATTAGAAACGAGTAGTTCTAGGAAACGATGAAATACGAAGTTTATAGTAAATTTAAAATAAATTAAGAGAAGCAAGTAATGCTAGAAAATGACTGAGTGAGAAGCGGAGTTTATTTATATAAATGAGCATAGAAACGAAGGAAATTGACGACGCAGTACGTAGCTTATATTAATTTAAAATCTGGTGATGATGGTTTAGAGGGTAACACTCCTTTCCATTCCGAACAGGCAAGTTAAGCCTCTAGACGCCGAGAGTACTGCAYGGGTGACTGTGTGGGAGGGTAGGTTGTTGCCAGGTAGTACCAAGTTAATCTTGGTARTAAGGATCTTTAGCTCAGTTGGTTAGAGCAACCGGCTCATAACCGGTAGGTCCGGGGTTCGAGTCCCTGAAGGTCCACCATATTTGGGGGTATAGCTCAGTTGGGAGAGCACCTGCCTTGCACGCAGGGGGTCAAGAGTTCGAATCTCTTTATCTCCACCA
>NZ_BAAABH010000091.1:0-660 GCF_054767855.1 Clostridium sp. CTA-19
CTATTACTCTTGGAGCACAGTAGGACATCCCCCTATACTTGAGAAAAATGGTTCTCATAAAGGGCTACGCCTAGTTGGCTCCACATCTATTTTAAATAATATGCATACTGTTGTTGATATTTATTCTTCCCAAGAATCAATAACATCAGAATCCATACAATCTCATATGTTGCATTTGATGAGAATTAACCCTGGTAAAAAGGTTATTATATTTCTTGATAATGCTAAAACTCATAATAGCATTGCTATGCAAAAATTTTATTTTGATAACAGAGATAGGTTAGAACCGATATTCTTACCGAAATATTCTCCTAAAATGAACCCTCAAGAACATATTTGGAGACACTGTAAATCTTTGTTATACAGGCCTAGTGCTAGAGAAAATATTTATGAGCTTGTTATGGATACTAAACTTATTTTTGACGAATTAAATTCAAATAAAAACAAACTTTTTTCGTTAGCTTATGCTAAAAATTACCTAGTATAATTTTAATTCTGAACTTGGAACCCTATATAGGGTTCCAAGTTGACTTTTAAAATTATCCATTCCAAAACTTGGATACCCCAAATAGTGAGACATGCTCTGAATCGCTTAGAATTCAACACTACATTTTGTATGAAAATATTTTAAAGTTATTGAATAAATTTAAATTCGAGCTT
>NZ_BAAABH010000092.1:0-636 GCF_054767855.1 Clostridium sp. CTA-19
CCTACTTCATCTTTTTTTATTTTCACTATATATTTTTGAATCTCTAAATCAAAAACTTTTTCACCATTTATATTTAGACTATATCCTGGAATGTTTCCTTCGGATTGATTTAAAGGTCTATTTCCACTTTTAATCAATAACTGTTGTTTATAATAAGTAGATTTTTTTAAACCTAATATCCTTAATATAGCTTTAATAGGTGCACCTATAGAAATCCATTCGGATGCATAAGAATACAAATCAGGTTCTTCATTTATTTCTTTTTTTTTAATAAATCTCTAAGAATGGCAACTTCTAATTCAAGATCTTTGCATTTTTCCTTTGTTTTCTTATACTCTTTTTTATAATCTACAATTATTTCTTCATCTTTAGGTTGAGTAGCATTCTTAGGTTTTAAAGTTTTCTTATATCTTCTATAATTACATTTCCAATTAGATACCAATCCACTGTGTATATTATACTTCGCTGCTACTAAAGAATTGCTTCCACATTCTAAAGCCTCTTCTACAATTTTCACTCTTTCTTCTTCAGTATATTTTCTAATAAAATTCCCACTCATAATGCACCCCTCCATTCATTAATCCTAGTATAGTTCCATTCGAATTATGAGTCTACTTTTCCATGGGGGCCTATGAG
>NZ_BAAABH010000093.1:0-603 GCF_054767855.1 Clostridium sp. CTA-19
TGGCTATTTTCTTCGTTTAAACTATAGATTCCACAATTGCTGTATTCCCATAACAAGTTAAGCAAAGAACCAGTACCCCTATTTGGATTTTGGTAAAATTTTAAAACAAGCAATTGCACCTAGTGTTGGCTCCATCACAAATGGGACTTCTTTATTTAAGAGTTAAGAGTGAAAAATTAAAAGTTAAAGTTGTGGTTATTACTACTCGCTTCGTTCCTAGTAATGCTCAACGTATTTTTGAATCTAGCTTTACTAACAAAATCTAAGTAACCAATAAATTATGGTCTTAGCTCCATTACAAGAGGGACAGACGCGTAATTGGCTACTTTGCTATACTTTAGGATAGATACTTTTGTTAATTTTAGTTTTTCTCCAATAGCAATCGAAGTCGGTCCCTATCACCAATTTTAGCAATACACCTAAACAATCAAATCCTTGTAGTATTATCTCCATCACAAGTGGGACAGGTTCATTTGTGGCTATTTTCTTCGTTTAAACTATAGATTCCACAATTGCTGTATTCCCATAACAAGTTAAGCAAAGAACCAGTACCCCTATTTGGATTTTGGTAAAATTTTAAAACAAGCAATTGCACCTAGTGTT
>NZ_BAAABH010000094.1:0-584 GCF_054767855.1 Clostridium sp. CTA-19
TTGAGATTTTTCCTGTTTCAATGTACTCCATTTTGCCGAAGCTACTTTGGTTTATATAGCACTCCACAGGCTTAAATTCCCATTTAGCCAACGGTACATATATAAGTATCTATTTAACGTTAGATAATCTTATATTCTTTTGCATCTCTGAGATTATATGAAGCATTTGCATCTCTATCAAAACGATAACCACACTTGCAATTATATACTCTATCTGAAAGCTTTAAGTCCTTTTTTATGCTTCCACATTTATTACAAAGTTTAGATGATGGATACCATCTACTCACTTGTCTTATTTCAATATTATTTTGATGTGATTTTGAAATAAGTTTATTTCTTAAGTCATACAATTTTTGTTGTTGTATAGCTTTAGATAAATGCTTATTCTTAATCATATTAGAAATAGCTAAATCTTCTATAGTTATAAAAACTGGCTTGATTTTCACTAGTTCTGAAACTATTTTATTATTATAATCATTTCTAATATTATATAATCTTTGATGGATTTTCTGTACCTTAACTACTTGCTTTTGGATATTTTGTCTAGTAGCTCCCTCCTTATTATTTTTATTTCTTATTTTTAA
>NZ_BAAABH010000095.1:0-580 GCF_054767855.1 Clostridium sp. CTA-19
AAGAAGTAGATATTCTACTTCTATGTTTCCAAAATGGCTCCGCGAAAAGGATTCGAACCTTCAACCTATCGGTTAACAGCCGAGTGCTCCACCGTTGAGCTATCGCGGAATATTACCTGGCAACAACCTACCCTCCCACACAGTCACCCGTGCAGTACTCTCGGCGTCTAGAGGCTTAACTTGCCTGTTCGGAATGGAAAGGAGTGTTACCCTCTAAACCATCATCACCAGATTTTAAATTAATATAAGCGGCGTACTGCGTCGTYAAYTYCMKTCGTTKCKATRCTCATTTATACAAATAAACTCCGCTTCTCACTCAGTCATTTCCTAACATTACTTGCTTCTCTTAATTTATTTAAAATTTAATATAAGCAACGTATTTCGTCATTAACTTCAGTCGTTGTGATACTCACTTCTTTGTTGCCTAGAACTACTTGCTTTTATTAACTTAAATATTAATATTTTTATATTAAATTCTTCAGAGTTGTTCTCTGAAAATTGCACAGTGATTATATTAGGTCAAGCCCTCGACTTATTAGTATGAGTCAGCTGAACATGTTACCATGCTTACACCCCTCAC
>NZ_BAAABH010000096.1:0-566 GCF_054767855.1 Clostridium sp. CTA-19
TTTAATTTTTACTATATAGTTTTGTATATCTAAGTCATTAACCTTATCTCCATCAAAGTTATAACTAAACCCAGGTGTCTTACGACCTGTATTAGCGTAGCTTCTCCCAGCATACTCATGTTTTATCTTATAGTAATAAGAGGACTTAGATAATTCTACAATACTTAATACAGTAACAACTTTATAACCTAAAGTTATCCACTTATGAGCAATAGCAATTTTATCATCTAACGTTGGTTGTTTTTTTTTAGAAGATCCTCAAGGATTGCTATTTTTAATTTAAGATCTTCATTTTCATCCTTAAATTTATGATATTCTTTTTTATAATTAGGTATAATCTCACCTTCCTTTGGATTTTTTGGTTTTATAGTTTGAGAATACCTACGGTAATTGTTAACCCATGTGCTTAATTGAACAGGATTAATATCATATTTTTTAGCTATTAAAGAATTACTACCAGATTCAAGAACTTCTTTAACATAAGCAACTCTTTGTTCTTCTGAAAACTTTCTTTTAAAAACAACTTTTGACATATTGTAGCCCTCCTAATTTCATTAATATAATTG
>NZ_BAAABH010000097.1:0-521 GCF_054767855.1 Clostridium sp. CTA-19
TCAATGGTAGAGTGCTAGCCTTCCAAGCTAGTTACGAGGGTTCGATTCCCTTCACCCGCTCCAAGTATGCGTTTTTAGCTCAGTTGGATAGAGCAACGCCCTTCTAAGGCGTGGGCCAGGGGTTCGAATCCCTTAAAACGCACCATTATGGTGGCCGTAGTTCAGTTGGTAGAGCACCAGGTTGTGGCTCTGGGTGTCGTGGGTTCGAGTCCCATCGGCCACCCCATTAAAAATTTAAAAAGTGTTGACAGGTTATAATTAACATATTATAATAAATAACTGTCAAAACAATGTTGGGATATCGCCAAGCGGTAAGGCACCAGACTTTGACTCTGGCATTCGTAGGTTCAAATCCTGCTATCCCAGCCATAAGGTTCACTAGCTCAGTCGGTAGAGCACATGACTTTTAATCATGGTGTCCGGGGTTCGATTCCCCGGTGAGCCACCAAATTATGCAGATGTGGCGGAATTGGCAGACGCACTAGACTTAGGATCTAGCGCCTTTGGCGTGGGGGTTCGAC
>NZ_BAAABH010000098.1:0-514 GCF_054767855.1 Clostridium sp. CTA-19
TACTTTGGTACGCCTGTCCTTCTTGTTACGGCTGTAAACTTTGAATATAACTTTGTTTAATTTAATATCATAAACTCAAAATTTACTCCCTTAAATTAAAAAGAAACTGGTGATCCAGTTTCAACCTAAATTGTCAATTGTCCTTTGTCCATTGTCAATTTTTTAAACTACTTATCTCAACTAACCAATCAATTTCCTAAGTTCTACTTCCATCACAAGAGGGACAGACGCGTAATTGGCTACTTTACTATACTTTAGACTTGATACTTTTGTTGATTTTAGTTTCTCTCCAATATTACTCGAAGTCGGTCCCGAACATCTACGCAGCAAAGCCGCTATTTTAGGACCGGCTTTGATTGCTTTAAGTTTTATTGATAATCTTTCGATTTCACTGTAAAAATAACTTATGGAAAATATACTTTGGTACGCCTGTCCTTCTTGTTACGGCTGTAAACTTTGAATATAACTTTGTTTAATTTAATATCATAAACTCAAAATTTACTCCCTTAAATTA
>NZ_BAAABH010000099.1:0-513 GCF_054767855.1 Clostridium sp. CTA-19
CTAGGGAGTCGGCACAAAGGTAACACTTTGTGACATCTGGTACTATGTTATCTGTTTAATTTTGAGAGTCCAATTTTTTTTGGAAAATCTCAATAAGTAAAATATTGATAGAAGCAAGCAATATTAGGAAACAARGGAATGAGGAGCAGAGCTTACTTACGTAAGYGAGCACCACARTGACTGAAGTTGACGACATAATGCGCCGCTTATAGCGATATTTTTGTTCTTTGAAAATTGCACAGTGATAAAAAGACATTGTTAAACCTTTAAATAAAGATATAACAATTTCGTCAAGACAATAAAAACCTTAAAATATAAACTATTTTATGCGAATTTTTGTATAAATGACAAAGAATTCTTAGARATAAGAAATTGATAGGTCAAGCTACAAAGGGCGCAGGGTGAATGCCTTGGCACTAGGAGCCGAAGAAGGACGTGATAAGCTGCGATAAGCTTTGGGTAGGCGCAAATAGCCTGTGATCCAGAGATTTCCGAATRGGGAAACCTACTTAA
>NZ_BAAABH010000100.1:0-484 GCF_054767855.1 Clostridium sp. CTA-19
GGTCGAACCCCCACGCCAAAGGCGCTAGATCCTAAGTCTAGTGCGTCTGCCAATTCCGCCACATCTGCATAATTTGGTGGCTCACCGGGGAATCGAACCCCGGACACCATGATTAAAAGTCATGTGCTCTACCGACTGAGCTAGTGAACCCTATGGCTGGGATAGCAGGATTTGAACCTACGAATGCCAGAGTCAAAGTCTGGTGCCTTACCGCTTGGCGATATCCCAACATTACTTAAATAATTATTAATTTTATATGGGGTGGCCGATGGGACTCGAACCCACGACACCCAGAGCCACAACCTGGTGCTCTACCAACTGAACTACGGCCACCATATAATGGTGCGTTTTAAGGGATTCGAACCCCTGGCCCACGCCTTAGAAGGGCGTTGCTCTATCCAACTGAGCTAAAAACGCATACTTGGAGCGGGTGAAGGGAATCGAACCCTCGTAACTAGCTTGGAAGGCTAGCACTCTACCATTG
>NZ_BAAABH010000101.1:0-483 GCF_054767855.1 Clostridium sp. CTA-19
AAGAAGTAGATATTCTACTTCTATGTTTCCAAAATGGCTCCGCGAAAAGGATTCGAACCTTCAACCTATCGGTTAACAGCCGAGTGCTCCACCGTTGAGCTATCGCGGAATATTACCTGGCAACAACCTACCCTCCCACACAGTCACCCATGCAGTACTCTCGGCGTCTAGAGGCTTAACTTGCCTGTTCGGAATGGAAAGGAGTGTTACCCTCTAAACCATCATCACCAGATTTTAATTTAATATAAGCGGTGTACTGCGTCGTCAATTTTCTTCGCTCAAATGCTCATTTATACAAATAAACTCCGCTTCTCACTCAGTCATTTCCTAACATTACTTGCTTTTATTAACTTAAATATTAATATTTTTATATTAAATTCTTCAGAGTTGTTCTCTGAAAATTGCACAGTGATTATATTAGGTCAAGCCCTCGACTTATTAGTATGAGTCAGCTGAACATGTTACCATGCTTACACCCCTCAC
>NZ_BAAABH010000102.1:0-452 GCF_054767855.1 Clostridium sp. CTA-19
CTAGGGAGTCGGCACAAAGGTAACACTTTGTGACATCTGGTACTATGTTATCTGTTTAATTTTGAGAGTCCAATTTTTTTTGGAAAATCTCAATAAGTAAAATATTGATAGAAGCAAGCAATATTAGGAAACAAAGGAATGAGGAGCAGGGCTTACTTACGTAAGTGAGCACCGCAATGACTGAAGTTGACGACATAATGCGCCGCTTATAGAAATATTTAAATCTTATTAGAAACAAGTTATACTAGGAAACGAGTTGTTGGTAAGCAGAGCTTACTTACGTAAGTGAGTACCACAAATAACGAAGTTGACGATGTAGAATGTAGTTTATAAGAAGATTTTTGTTCTTTGAAAATTGCACAGTGATAAAAAGACATTGTTAAACCTTTAAATAAAGATATAACAATTTCGTCAAGACAATAAAAACCTTAAAATATAAACTATTTTATGCG
>NZ_BAAABH010000103.1:0-444 GCF_054767855.1 Clostridium sp. CTA-19
GAAGATCCTAGGTAATTAACATTAATGCCTTTAGGAATGATTAAAATAAGGATAGAATAGATATGTAAGTTGATAACCATGAAATTTGTAATGGATGAGAACATTATAATAGAATGTGGTAAGGACTAATTGAATTACTAGGTTTAGAAATACATAAATATTTATAAGATAATAGTTATAAAGAAAAGTTAAATAAACCAGTAAAGGTATATAACTTTGAAGTTTCTAATTGGCATACTTACTTTGTTTCAGATGCTGAAGTACTTGTTCATAATACTTGTAGCATGGGAAGTGCTAAGGGGGCTGGTAGCCCTATAACAAAATCAGAATATAGTAGTCTTAGAAAGAAGACACCAAATAATGAGATTAGGAAGATGGTAAATCCAAAAGGACCAAAGGTAGATCCTGTTTATGGATATGAGACAAATGTTCTTGAAGCAGACC
>NZ_BAAABH010000104.1:0-439 GCF_054767855.1 Clostridium sp. CTA-19
GAAGTTGACGATGTAGAATGTAGTTTATAAGAAGATTTTTGTTCTTTGAAAATTGCACAGTGATAAAAAGACATTGTTAAACCTTTAAATAAAGATATAACAATTTCGTCAAGACAATAAAAACCTTAAAATATAAACTATTTTATGCGAATTTTTGTATAAATGACAATGAAAAAAGTTGGCAAAAACGAACAATGCTAGGAAACGACCGAATGAGAAACGGAGCTTACTAAGGTAAGTGAGTATCGRAATGAGGAAAGTTGACGAAGCAGTGTGAAGTTTATGACAAGCTTTTAGGTCAAGCTACAAAGGGCGCAGGGTGAATGCCTTGGCACTAGGAGCCGAAGAAGGACGYGATAAGCTGCGATAAGCTTTGGGTAGGCGCAAATAGCCTGTGATCCAGAGATTTCCGAATGGGGAAACCTACTTAATTATATTA
>NZ_BAAABH010000105.1:0-416 GCF_054767855.1 Clostridium sp. CTA-19
ACCTACTTAATTATATTAAGTACCATATGCTGAATACATAGGTATATGGRGGTAAACCCGGGGAACTGAAACATCTAAGTACCCGGAGGAAGAGAAAGAAACATCGATTTCCTAAGTAGCGGCGAGCGAAAGGGAAAGAGCCCAAACCARAGCCTTTGGCTTTGGGGTTGYGGACAGAACATTAAAGAAGACAGGAATTAGCCGAAGATAGCTGGAAAGCTACTCCGTAGAAGGTAATAGACCTGTAGGCAAAAATGGAAGTTTTCGAGTTCTGATCCAGAGTACCACGAGACACGTGAAACCTTGTGGGAAGCAGGGAGGACCACCTCCCAAGGCTAAATACTACCTAGTGACCGATAGTGAAGCAGTACCGTGAGGGAAAGGTGAAAAGAACCCCGGAAGGGGAGTGAAATAGA
>NZ_BAAABH010000106.1:0-416 GCF_054767855.1 Clostridium sp. CTA-19
TCTATTTCACTCCCCTTCCGGGGTTCTTTTCACCTTTCCCTCACGGTACTGCTTCACTATCGGTCACTAGGTAGTATTTAGCCTTGGGAGGTGGTCCTCCCTGCTTCCCACAAGGTTTCACGTGTCTCGTGGTACTCTGGATCAGAACTTATGCTTAATTCCTTTTGCTTACAGGTCTATTACCTTCTACGGAGTAGCTTTCCAGCTATCTTCAACTAAAAATTTCACACTTTTATGTTCTGTCCACAACCCCAAAGCCAAAGGCTTTGGTTTGGGCTCTTTCCCTTTCGCTCGCCGCTACTTAGGAAATCGATGTTTCTTTCTCTTCCTCCGGGTACTTAGATGTTTCAGTTCCCCGGGTTTACCCCCATATACCTATGTATTCAGCATATGGTACTTAATATAATTAAGTAGGT
>NZ_BAAABH010000107.1:0-414 GCF_054767855.1 Clostridium sp. CTA-19
GGAGCAGCTGGTAGCTCGTCGGGCTCATAACCCGAAGGTCACAGGTTCAAGTCCTGTCCCCGCAACCAACATGGCGGAATAGCTCAGCTGGCTAGAGCATTCGGTTCATACCCGAAGTGTCGTAGGTTCAAGTCCTATTTCCGCTACCAGGTCAAATGCAATGTTGTGTTTGAAAAATAAAYACGCTTGAGTGGCGGAACAGGCAGACGCACAGGACTTAAAATCCTGCGGTGGTTAAACACCGTACCGGTTCGATTCCGGTCTCAAGCACCAATRTCGCGGGGTGGAGCAGCTGGTAGCTCGTCGGGCTCATAACCCGAAGGTCACAGGTTCAAGTCCTGTCCCCGCAACCAACATGGCGGAATAGCTCAGCTGGCTAGAGCATTCGGTTCATACCCGAAGTGTCGTAGGTTC
>NZ_BAAABH010000108.1:0-409 GCF_054767855.1 Clostridium sp. CTA-19
GGTGAGGGGGTGAGGGGTGTAAGCATGGTAACATGTTCAGCTGACTCATACTAATAAGTCGAGGGCTTGACCTAATATAATCACTGTGCAATTTTCAGAGAACAAACTCTTAAAAAGTAAAAAATAATGTTGACAAATGTTACATTATTAGATAAAATAATAAAGTAGTTTGAAAAAATTATTTTAATCTGGTGATGATGGTTTAGAGGGTAACACTCCTTTCCATTCCGAACAGGCAAGTTAAGCCTCTAGACGCCGAGAGTACTGCACGGGTGACTGTGTGGGAGGGTAGGTTGTTGCCAGGTAAGTATGGTTCACTAGCTCAGTCGGTAGAGCACATGACTTTTAATCATGGTGTCCGGGGTTCGATTCCCCGGTGAGCCACCAAATCGTAGTATTTATACTACGA
>NZ_BAAABH010000109.1:0-395 GCF_054767855.1 Clostridium sp. CTA-19
TGCTAAAGCCTTGCTAAAGCCTCTTCTACAATTTTCATTCTTTCTTCTTCAGTATATTTTCTAATAAAATTTCCACTCATAATGCACCCCTCCATTCATTAATCCTAGTATAGTTCCATTCGAATTATGAGTCTACTTTTCCACGGGGGCCTATGAGTTGACAATTGTCCTTTGTCAATTGTCAATTTTTTAAACCTCTACCTCAACTAAGCAAGCAATCACTCAAAGTTCTGCCTCCATCACAAGAGGGACAGACGCGTAATTGGCTACTTTGCTATACTTTGGGATATATGCTTTTGTTAATTTTAATTTTTCTCCAATAGCAATCGAAGTCGGTCCCCATTATTCAGTTTTAGTAACACACCTAAGCAAGCAATGCCTCTAAGCATTGGCTC
>NZ_BAAABH010000110.1:0-381 GCF_054767855.1 Clostridium sp. CTA-19
TGTGACCCTCTGCTTGTAAGGCAGATGCTCTCCCAGCTGAGCTATGCGACCAAAAATGGTGACTCCTAGGGGAATCGAACCCCTGTTACCACCGTGAAAGGGTGGTGTCTTAACCGCTTGACCAAGGAGCCTTATTATGTTTTAAAAAAGTGGAGCTGGCAATAGGAATCGAACCTACAACCTGCTGATTACAAGTCAGCTGCTCTACCGTTGAGCCATGCCAGCGAAATTATGGCGACCTAGAAGGGACTCGAACCCTCGACCCCCGGCGTGACAGGCCGGTACTCTAACCAACTGAGCCACTAGGCCAGATTTTTGGTGGTCACAACAGGGTTCGAACCTGTGACCCTCTGCTTGTAAGGCAGATGCTCTCCCAGCTGA
>NZ_BAAABH010000111.1:0-377 GCF_054767855.1 Clostridium sp. CTA-19
GTAACAAGGTAGCCGTAGGAGAACCTGCGGCTGGATCACCTCCTTTCTAGGGAGTCGGCACAAAGGTAACACTTTGTGACATCTGGTACTATGTTATCTGTTTAATTTTGAGAGTCCAATTTTTTTTGGAAAATCTCAATAAGTAAAATCTTATTAGAAACAAATTATACAAGGAAACGAGTTATTGAGGAACAGAGCTTACTTACGTAAGTGAGTACCGCAAATAATGAAGTTGACGATGTAGAATGTAGTTTATAAGAAGATTTTTGTTCTTTGAAAATTGCACAGTGATAAAAAGACATTGTTAAACCTTTAAATAAAGATATAACAATTTCGTCAAGACAATAAAAACCTTAAAATATAAACTATTTTATGCG
>NZ_BAAABH010000112.1:0-314 GCF_054767855.1 Clostridium sp. CTA-19
TCAGTAGGTAGAAGGAACTGTAGCAGTATCTAATCCAATAACAGTAGCAAATACAGTAACAGCAGTAGTGGATGGAACTGTAGATGTAGCTGGAACAGTAACGGTAGGAAATGCAGTAACAGTAGCGGCWGGAACAGTAACAGCGTTAGTAGGAAATACAGTAACAGCRKCAGTAGAAGGAACTGTAGCAGTATCTAATCCAATAACAGTAGCAAATACAGTAACAGCAGTAGTGGATGGAACTGTAGATGTAGCTGGAACAGTAACGGTAGGAAATGCAGTAACAGTAGCGGCTGGAACAGTAACAGCGTTAG